>JAKISF010000004.1 GCA_021648725.1 Bacteroidales bacterium
AAATATTTTACACAAGTGCAGGGAAATAGGGCGAAATGAATTAAAAACCTTGCACTTGTATATGTAAATAATCTTATAAATGACTGAAAAATAAATATATTAGCGTTTTTCAGCAAGCCCTAAGTAAATGATTTAAAGATAGTATATTTTATTAAAATTTTAAAGTCAGTATCTATTGCTCAGAGTACGAAGATGTTTCTTTTACGAGAAACCTCTTTTTTTATTTGAAATAATCTTTACTCTGTCAAAAATATCCGAACTAACCAAATTTGCTAAAGCAAAAAAAAAATACTATATTTACTGTATATTAAAAAGAGACCACTGGCAAAACCATGATTTTCACAAAAAAATGAAAAAAAAACCGACATACTCAGAATTGGAAAAAGAAAATAAACTTCTTCTCAAAAAATTATCCGATAATGAATATGACACAAAATTTAACAGCTTTTTTAAAAACAATAAAGCTGTAATGCTCGAAGTTGATACTTCAACAAAACAAATTATAAATGCAAATGATGCTGCAATTAACTTTTACGGATATAAAAAAGAAGATTTACTTAAAAAATCAATATATGATTTAAATACTTTATCTGCCGATGAGATTGATAAGCTGATGAAAGAAGCAATCTCAAAAAAGTCAAACCTGTTACAATTTAAACATAAATTAGCAGGCGGCACTATTAAAGATGTCGAAATTTATGCATCTCCGCTTAAAGTTAACAACAAACTTCATTTGTTTACTACTGTTTTTGACATCTCGACAAGAAAAAAAGCAGAAGAAAACCTAAAAACCCGAATTGAAGAATTTATATCATTAAGTGCAGAATACAAAGTACAAAATAAAATACTAAAAGAAGCAAAAGAAAAAGCCGAAGAAAATGAAAAAAAGTTTTCGGTTCTTTTCAATAATGCCTCAATAGGTATTTTAGTAGCAGATGTTAAAACAAGAAAATTCCAATTTGCAAACCCGGCAATATGTAAATTGCTTGGATATACCGAAAATGAATTAAAAAAGATGAGTGTTAATAATATTCATCCTAAAGAATCATTAAATAGTGTAATTGCAGAATTTGAAGCTCAGGCAAAAAAAGAAAAAACATTAGCCCCAAATTTGCCTTGCCTAAGAAAAGACGGCTCAATTATTTACACAAACATTAACACAACCTCCTATGTTATAAATAATGTAAAATATAATATCGGATTTTTTACGGATATTACAGAACAAAGAGAAACCGACTTAAAAATAAAAAAACAAAATGAAGAATATGCAGCATTAAACGAAGAATATAAAACCCAAAATGACGAACTTATTAAAGCCGTTGAAAAAGCTAAAAAAAGTGAACAACGCTATAAATTACTCTCAAATGCAAGCTTTGAAGCAATATTTATTTCAGAAAACGGATATTGCATAGAACAAAACCAAACCGCCTCAAAAATGTTCGGATATTCTGATGAAGAAGCAGTAGGACTATTTGCAACTGAAATTTTTGATGAAGAAAGCAAGCAAATTGTTATTAACAATATTAAGAACGATTATAAAAAACCCTATGAAGTTATTGCAATAAAAAGAGACGGAACAAAATTCCATGCCGAAATTCAAGGAATTACATACTACCATAAAAACAAAAAACTAAGATTTAGTGCAATAAGAGATATTACCGAAAGAAAAAAAGCAGAAGCAGCCAAATTAGAAAGCGAAACTAAATTTAAAACAATTGTTGAAACAGTTAATGATTGGATATGGGAAATTGACAGAAACGGAGTATATACATATTCAAGTCCAAATGCATTTTCTATATTAGGCTACACAAAAAATGAAATCCTCGGAAAAACACCTTTCGACTTTATGCCCGAATATGAAAAAACAAGAATTAATAAAATATTTACAGATATTATTAAACAAGGAAAACCGATAAATAAAATCGAAAATATTAACATCCACAAAAAAGGAAATGAAATTATTCTTGAAACCAGAGGTGTTCCCTTCTTTGATTCAAACAACAACTTACTCGGCTACAGAGGTGTTGACAGAGATATAACATACAGAAAAAAAACAGAAAAAGAACTAATTAAATTAAAGATGGCAGTAGAACAAAGTGCAAATTCTATCGTCATTACCGATACCGAAGGATTGATTGAATACACAAATCCCAAATTCTCTGAATTAACCGGATATTCTAAAAAAGAAACACTCGGAAAAAACATAAACTTTCTTAAAGCAGGAACACAAGAAAAAGAATATTATGAAAAAATGTGGAAAACTATTACTAACGGAAAAGAGTGGGAAGGTAAGTTTCATAATATAACAAAAAAAGGGGAACTGTTTTGGGAAAAAGTAAGAATTACACCTTTAAAAAATAACGACGGCAAAATAGTTAACTTCATTGCAATTAAAGAAGATATTACAGCTGAGAAAAAAACAAAAAAACAACTGTCACTTGCACACGAAACAATAAAAGAAAACGAAATATACCTCAGTAATATCCTGAACACGGCTAACGAAGGTCTGTGGATTATTGACACAAACTCAATTACTCTTGATGTAAACAAAGAAATGTGCAAAATTTTAGGTCTTACCGAAAAAGAAGTCATTGACAAATCAATATTCAATTTCGTTGATGAAAAAAATTCTCTAATTTTTAAAGAGCAATTAAAAAAGAGAGCAAAAGGAATTTCTTCAAATTATGAAATTGAACTTTTATCAAGTTCCGGAAAAGTTACTCCCTGCTTATTCAAAACAACACCTATTTACAATTCAGAGAAAGAAAGAATCGGTTCTTTTGCAATGGTTACAGACATTTCAGAACTTAAAGATGCCTACAATAAATTAGACACAAAAAATAAAGAACTTATTAAAGCAAAAGAAAAAGCCGAAGAAAGTGACAGATTAAAAACCGATTTCATTAATAATATGTCGCATGAAATCAGAACACCCATGAACGGAATAATGGGTTTCTCCGAACTGCTTAATACTCCGAACTTAACAGCAGAAAAACTCAAAAACTATATCAGTATTATTCAAAACAGCGGGCATCAACTAATGAGAATTATTGATGATATATTGGAAATTTCAAAACTCGGAACCAAGCAAATTAAAGCAACAGAACATAAACTATGTTTAAATGATTTACTTTATGAGCTGTTCTCGATATTTGATATAAAAGCAAAAGAAAACAAAACACCATTATATTTAATTAAAGGGCTCTCGGACAAAAAAAGTACAATAACTACCGATGAATCAAAACTAAATAAAATACTCAGTAATTTATTAGAAAATGCACTAAAGTTTACCAATACGGGTTATATTGAATTCGGCTACAATATTATTAACAACAAAATTGAAATATATGTAAAAGACACAGGAATAGGCATTAAACCTGAGAAACAAAAAACAATATTTGAAAGATTCTCACAAGAAGACGAAGGAATATCCGCTATAGTCGGAGGTTTAGGCTTAGGTTTATCTATTGCAAAAGAAAATGCAGAACTTCTGGGCGGAAAAATTACCGTAAAATCTGAAAAAGGTAAAGGCTCTGTTTTTTTAGTTACAATTCCTTATAAACCCGTAACTGTTACAACAGATGAAATTGAACAGAAAAAAAAGAAACCCAAAGATTTAAAATCAAACAAAATATTAATTGTTGAAGATGAAGAAATAAATTTTTTATACATTGAAACATTAATAGAAACATTTGATATTAACTGTAAAATAATACACGCCAAAACAGGTAAAGATGCTGTTGAAATTTGCAAAGCTAAAACAGATATCGACTTAATTCTTATGGACATTAAAATGCCTGTAATGAACGGCTATGAAGCAACAAAACTAATAAAAGAAATACATCCCGACATTCCTGTCGTTGCTCAAACTGCATATTCTACTCCCGAGCATAAAAATAAAGCAAAAGCTGCCGGATGTGATGACTATATATCAAAACCGATTAAACAAGAAACATTAATTTCGATTATTAATAAATATCTTAATTAAATGAAACAAAGTCAAAAAAGCAATAATAAAACTTGCTGTAAAGAAAATAAATTAAAAATTCTATTAGATTTATCTGAAGAAATTATTATTGAACTCGACTCTGACGGAAATATTATTCTTGCAAATAAAAAAGCTTGCAAACTTTTAGGGAGTAAAGAAAACGAGATAATAGGGAAAAACTGGTTTGACAACTTCATTCCTGAAAAAACAAAAAACGAAATATTACCTGCCTTCAAAAAATTATTTAACGGAAAAATAGATAATATTGATTTTTATAAAAATCCTGTTTTAACAAAAACAGGTGAAGAAAGATTAATTTTATGGCATAACACAACAACTAAAAATAAAAAAGGTAAAATCATATCTCTTTTAAGTGCAGGAAATGACATAACAGAACATAAAAAAACAAAAAAAGACCTTAAAGAAAGTGAAGAAAAATATAAAAATATTATTGACAATCTTATAGATATTTATTATCGAGCCGACCAATTCGGAAATCTAACAATGCTCAGTCCCTCGGGGCTTAAAATATTCGGTTACAAAAACCTCGATGAAGTAATAGGGCGTTCGCTCAATATTTTGTATAAAACAGAAGACGAACGAAATAAATTTGTCTCTTTGCTTAAAAAATTCGGCAAAGTAGAAAACTACCGTACAATGCTGACAAGTGAAAACGGAAAAGAAATTTATGTTGAAACTACCGCCAATATAATATTGAACGACAAAGGGAATTATATAGGTGTTGAAGGCATAGTAAGAGATATTACCGAAAGAAAAAAAGCGGAAATGTTTTATCAAAAAACCGTAAATTCATTAAGTGAGCCTTTACACATAATAGATAAAGATTATAAAATAATTTTTGCAAATGCAGCATTTTTTAAACTCTTAAAAAGTCTTAGCCTCTCAACAGATATCATAGGTAAAAAAGTATATAAAGCTTTTGATCTTCCTTTTGAAAGAGTAATAAAAGAATACAAAAAAGTTTTTAAGACAGGTAAAGAGCTTAAAGTACAAGAAGTTACAAGAATAGGAACTAATACTATACATACAAAAACAACAAAAACTCCCATTACTGAGAACGGCAAAGTAGATAAGATAATTACAAGCTTTGTTGATATTACCGAAAGAAAAAAAGCTGAAGATAAACTCATTTCAGCAAAAGAAAGAGCAGAAGAAAGCGACAGGTTAAAAACCGAGTTTATAAATAATATGTCGCACGAAATCAGAACTCCGATGAACGGAATAATTGGCTTCTCACAACTTCTCGACAATCCTGATCTGTCATACCAAAAATTAAAAAACTACATCAACATTATTCAAAACAGCGGAAAACAATTAATGCGTATTATTGATGATATACTTGAAATTTCAAAACTCGGAACAAAACAAGTAAAAACAAATGAATCAAAAATTTGTTTAAACGATTTATTGTTAGAACTGTTTTCTATTTTCAGTATTAAAGCCAAAGAAATCAAAATTCCGTTATATTTCAAAAAAGGACTTCCCGACAAAGAAAGTTTCATTATAACCGATGACTCTAAATTAAGTAAAATTCTTAGTAATTTGCTTGAAAATGCTTTAAAATTTACAAATGAAGGTTATATTGAGTTCGGCTACTCCTTAAACCACAATCAAATTCAAATTTTTGTAAAAGATACCGGAATAGGAATTGACTCTGAAAAACAAGAACAAATTTTTGAACGTTTTTCGCAAGAAGAAGAAACTATTTCAAAACAAGCGGGAGGCTTAGGCTTAGGCTTATCCATTGCAAAAGAAAATGCCGAATTAATAGGAGGCAAAATTACGCTGACATCCGAAAAAGGCAAAGGTTCAACTTTTTATTTAACTATACCTTATAAAACTGAATTTATAAAAAACTAAAGCTTTATTACTGAATTGTATCTATTCCTGAAAAAAGAAAATTACCTCCTGTTTTTTTAAAACGCAATACTATTTCGTTGCCTGATACAAAACCGTCTTCAGGGTCAGAATCGGTAACGGTAATAAAAAATTTAAAGTCGGCATCAGGCTCATTAGATCTTATAATCCGCATTTTGCTTTCATCATCAAGCCTTGCCATAACATTATCGTCAAAAATTTGAGGCATTTCATAAGTATAAAATTCATCAAATTTCAGATAGAAAAAATTATCAAAATCAATAATAACTTTTTTATCGTTTGCAGAAGGTAACTCATCGGCTGCAGAAGCTAACAACTTCAAATCTCCCATTTGCATAGAAAACTTAACCGAATCAGTACAAATATTCTTTAAAGAACTTTTATCTGAATTTTTAACAGCTTTTTTAAATTCTGTCCATGTTTGAAGCAACTCCGGTTCAGTCTGAATATCAGCAATATCCTGTCCGAAAATATTATTAAACGTAAAAAAAAGCGAGATAAAAAAAAGAATTCCGGTTTTCATCAAAAAAAGTATTTTAAAATTTGTTATGTTATTATGAGCAACAGAAATGATAAACGCATAAAAGACAGTAAAAATCACATAAACCAAAATAAATACTATTTTATCATTTTATTATTTTTTAAAACATGCTTTTTATTAACAATTTGACGAAAAATTGTTAATAACTTGGGAAAGTCTTGTTTTTCGTTTTGTTTTTTAAAAAAAACAGCAATTTACTTTGACGAAATTATTCAATAATAATTTTCTCGCCTAAAAATTTCGGTTTTGTACAAAGAATAAAAACATCAAGTATTGCTTTTATACGAGCAAACCTTTCTCTGATTCGTGTTTTTAAACCGTTTCTTCCGTGAAGGTCTTTTGCATTATACCCTACGGCATTTATTCCGTTATGTTTCGCAATAAATATAGCTCGCTCATTATGAAACTGTTGCGAAATAAATGTAATGCTTTCTTGTCCGAATACTTCTTTGCTTCGAATAACCGAATCAAAAGTTCTGAAACCGGCATAATCTAAATAAATACGTTTGGCAGGAATTCCTCTTTTTACCAAATCATCTTTAAATGTTTGCGGTTCGTTATAACTTGCTGCCGAGTTATCTCCGCTGACAAGTATGTATTTTATTTTGCCTTTTTTGTAGAGTTCAACAGCAGCATCAATTCTATATTTATAGTAGTAATTTAAACTTTTACCGATATATTTTGAAGTACCGAGCAATAAACCGACTTTATTTTTCGGTATTTCATCAATATCATTATAACATAACTTCTTTTGAGCTTTAAAAATATTTTCGGAAACAATAAATAAAGTAAAAATCGACAATATTATTATTGCTGATATTCTTTTTATTTTTTGAATAAATCTTTTCAAATCTGTTTAATTTATCTGCAAAAATAGAAGAATAATAGTTACGGTATGAATTATTTGAGAAAACAGTAAATATTTCCTGTAGTTTACCGATTTATTCACACCGTAACTTGCGAAGATATTTATGCTTTTTGCATTTTCAATAATGCCTCATACCACTTATCCATTCCCTCGCCTGTCGTTGCAGAAACTTCAATAAATTCTAAATGATGATTTACCCGAAGAGCGTAGTTTTTTGCTGCTTTCATATCAAAATTTACATAAGGCAGAAGATCTATTTTATTAATGATGCAGATATCAGCATTTTCAAACATGGTCGGATATTTTATCGGCTTATCTTCGCCTTCGGTTGTGCTCATAATCACAAGCCGTTTGGCTTCTCCCAAATCAAATAATGACGGACAAACTAAATTCCCCACATTCTCAATAAAGACAATTGAGTTATCTTTAACATCTAACTTTTTAACAGCCTTATTAATCATATCCGCATCCAAATGGCAACCGTTTCCGGTATTGACCTGAATAACAGGTGCTCCGGCTTTGCCTATTCGCTCAGCATCATTCATCGTTTGTTGGTCGCCTTCAATGATGTATAATTGAACTTTATCTTTTATATCTTTGATTGTTCTTTCAAGCAAAGTTGTTTTTCCCGAACCCGGAGAACTCATCATATTAATCGTAAAGATATTTTTTGCTTCAAAATAACCTCTGTTTCGTTCTGCCAGAAGATTGTTTTGACTTAAAATATCCGTTTCCAAATTTATTTGATGAGAATGACTGTGCTCGTGGTGGTGATGCCCGTAAGAATGATTGTGCTCATGTGCATTTGTTTCGGCTTTTTCACCGAATACCGTCATTGTTATTTTGTTTCCGTCGCCTTCGCAACCGCAAGTTGTACACATAATAAAAATGTTTATTTGCACTTCGACTTTGCTCAGTGCAGGTTATTGACTGTTGATTATTTTAATCTACTAAAATTGATTTTACTTTCATCTCTTTGCCTTGTAATATTTCTGTTTTGTATGAATCGCATTCGGGACACAAGGTATAAACATTTTCGGTTTTAAATTCATGCTTGCAATCTACACATTTTGATTTTGCCTGAATGATATTAATTTTTATTTCGGCATCTTTCAGCATTGTTCTTGGTTTTATGCTGTCGAATGCAAAGTTCAAAGCATCCAATTCAATGCCTGAAACTGTTCCTATATCCATTTCTAATTCTGTAATCTTATTTGCATTTGCTTTCTTTGCTTCACTTTCAGCAATATCAACAATACTTGCCACAATTGACATCTCGTGCATACCTATTATCTTTTGTTCAAAGTTAAGTCAAAAAAAACTTACCGGAAATGATATATGTCAGTATCCGGATATATTTTTATAAACCGGGGAAAGATTATCATGTGACTATTCAAAAATAATTTCGTTTATATTGAACACATGTTAATAGTAAAGATAAATTAAATATTTCGTATATTTGTAAAAACAAATTGTTTAATGAGTAACGAAATAGATATTGGAAAAATAGTAAGCCATTGGATAAAAACATCTGATGAAGATTTTGATGCTGTGAACTCCTTGTTTAAATCTAAAACTTATCATTGGGCATTATTTTTAGGTCATATTTCTACAGAGAAATTATTAAAAGCATACTTTGTTAAAGTTAAAAAGAAACACTCGCCGCCAATCCATAATTTATTAAGAATTGCTGAAAAATGTGAACTTGAACTAACAGAAGAGTATAAAGATTGGTTAGATGCAATCTCATTATTTAATATTAATGCAAGATATGACGATTTTAAACGTGAATTCTATAAGCAATGTACAAAAGAATTTACAAAACTTTGGATTGAACGAATTAATGAAATAAGAGAATGGATAAGACTGAAATTATAAATATCGTAAATGAATTTGCAACAAAAGTTGCAGAAAAATACGACTGCGTCAGTATAGTTCTTTTCGGCTCTTACGCAAAAGGTTCGTATCATATTGACAGTGATATTGATATAGCAGTAATACTGAAAGATTATGATAACCTTATGAATATTCAACTTGAATTAATGAAGTTGCGAAGAAAAATTGACAACAGAATTGAACCCCACCCGATAAAAGAAAGTGATTTTAATGAAGGAAATCCTTTGGTAAATGAAATTAAAAAATACGGTAAAACAATAAATATAAACGTTGCTTAATAATCTACATAAACCATAAAAAAAGTTGTTTACACTTTTGAAGTGCTAAACAACTATCATAAGTTCAGAGCATCCGATTAAATACCTGCAACAGTTCCTATATCCATTTCTAATTATGTTATCTTATTTGCATTTGCTTTCTTTGCCTCGCTTTCGGCAATTTCAACAATGCTTGCTACAATTGACATCTCGTGCATGCTTCTTATCTTTTGTTCAAAAGTAAGCCAAAAAAAACTTATAGGCTATGATATATGTCAGTATCCGGATATATTTTATGATTGTTTTAAATTATTGTCATTATTATATGTCATTCATTTAGAAAAAAATAACCGAAAAAGATTATCTTTGGACTTGAATACTACTCTGAAAATATTATATGACAAAAGAAAATGCAATAAGATTATTTCAAGACCAAAGAGTACGTGTACATTGGGATGAAGATAATGAAAAATGGTATTTCTCAATTATTGATATAGTCGGAATTTTGACTGAAAGTTTAAATCCAAGAAAATATTGGAGTGTATTAAAGACCAGACTTAAAAAGGAGGGTAGTGAGTTGGCTACAAATTGTAGTCAACTGAAAATGCAATCTGCAGACGGGAAATTTTACAAAACAGATGTTGCAGATACAGAGCAACTTCTTCGTTTAATTCAATCTATTCCGTCACCAAAGGCTGAGCCTTTTAAACTTTGGCTGGCAAAAGTGGGTTATGAAAGAATTGAAGAAACAGAAGATCCGGAGTTAGCTTTTGACAGAGCAATGGAAATTTACCTTAAAAAAGGATACTCTAAAGAATGGATAAATCAACGTTTAAAAAGTATTGAGGTTAGAAAAGAACTAACTGATGAGTGGCAGGAAAGAGGAATGAAAGAAGGTTTAGAGTATGCGATATTAACCAACGAAATAACAAAAGCTTGGGCAGATAGAGATATAAAATCATACAAAAAATTAAAAGGACTTAAAAAAGAAAACTTGCGAGATAATATGACTAATTTAGAATTAGTTTTAAATATGTTGGCAGAAGCATCGGTTACTGAAATATCGAAAGCAAAAAAACCAAAAGGTATAGAAGAGAATAAAGATGTAGCCCAAAAAGGAGGTAATGCTGCGAAAAAAGCACGATTAGAAATTGAGAAACAAACAGGTAGATCAATTGTGTCTTCTAAAAATGCCAAAGAATTACAGCTAAAAAAAGATGATAGAGATGAGAGTATTGAAGAATAATCAAGAAAGTTACCAAAACCAATATTAAATATTACCGGCTATGATATATGTCAGTATCCGGATGTATTTTTATTAAAAAGGAAAAAATAAGTATGTAACTATTCTGAAATAATTTTGTAACTTTGTATCATTAGCAATACAGAAAACACTATTTTTAACTATGGAAACAATTATTATACAAGCAAAAGACAAAAAAGAAGCTGATTTTTTAAGAAAATTGCTTTTAAAATTGAATATTACCATAAAAAAGAAATATCCGGAACCTTCTAATATTGATTTTGTTTCTGAAGAAGAACAAAAAGAAATTGAAAAAGAACTACAAGACCCCGATACAAATGAGATTGTTAACAGTGAAACTACAAAACTGTGACGGTAAAAATAAACTATTCCAAAAAGTCGGATAAATTTCTGAAGAAAAATCAATCTGTTATCAGTCAAAAGGAAGTTAGTGAACTTGTAATATTTTCTTTGCGAAGAATTATATTATCGGAAGATATTAATATTGATTTAAAAATGATGCGAGGTAATTATAAGGGATATTACAGAATTCGAAAAGGAAACATACGTATTGTTTTTCAATTAGAACAAAACGAGATAATAATTGCATCGGTTATGACAATAGGTTTCAGAGGGGATGTCTATTAATATTTTAATCTTCAAAAATTGCTGGAATCTTATTTCCTCTAATGTTTTTATCATTTTCTAGATCAATGAAATTTGATTAATTGAATTAAAAACAATATATTCGATGCTCAAAATAGCCTTGCAGGTATAATCGAAATAATCGCAATAGAAAGGGGTGTACATTGGTTTATACATGTTTAGGTGAAACCAAATATAAGATTAAATGACTTTAATAATTAATGACATTCATATTAAAAGAAATCAAAAGGAAGCATATATCGTTGCATGTGCTGACAGAAGGTTAACATATAGAAAGGAATTAAATCCAAAGAAAAAGTATAACTCTGGGAAAAAATTATTTAAAATTGAATATCTAAATTCATGTGTTTCCTTTTGGGGGAATGCTATTGCCAAAAATAAATCGCAAAATTACGAATTACTTTCTTCTTGGATACCTAATTTTATTCGCCACAATTCAGACTGTAAAACACTCCTCGAATTTTCTGAAAGATTAAGAGATAGATTAAACAAATATATGCATACTGACCATTTAAGAAATGAAGCATCAGGTTTCCATTTGTCAGGGTTTAATGAAAATTCGCTTCCTGAATTTTTCCATTTTTCCAATTGCCAATGGAACCCAGAGAAGAATAAATACACTAACATCACTTGGAAATTTGGAAATGTAGCAGACGATTTTCTGGGGCGAGATTTTCCTGGGGAATTCAAGTGGGATAAAAAAGAATGGAATTCCATACAATTTGTCGGGACTCAAACATATAGAAATGGAGATATTAAAATCCATGTATCCGCTTGGAAAAAACTTGATGAAACCTTTGACGAAATATTTTCACATCCCAACTTCAAAACCAATAAAGAAAAAAATGAAGATACAATTAAGAATCTTTACAAGTTCAAGTTAGATTTTATTGGAGCTGTTTATTCAAATTGGGGAACTGTAAAGAATGTTGGAGGGCCATTTGATATAATGATTTTAAAACCTAAAAAGGGAGTAGCTAACAAAACCTGAACTACATTAAAACGCCGTTTAGTAATCCGTTAATCCCAATTATAGTTTTCAATACATTACAAAAAATGCCGTACATCAGTACGGCATTTTTCAATTATTTGTATTTGCTTTACTTCAAATTATGTTTCTTAACAAAATCAGTTAATAAACCGTCTAAATCAGGTTTTCCGATTTCTTGAAGGTCATAAAATACTCTTGCAGTCGGCTTTTTGATGTTAATAATACGGGTTAAATCAATAGGCGTTCCGATAACAACAACATCACAATCGGTATTGTTAATTGAAGTTTCAAGATCTTTTAATTGTTCATCACTGTAACCCATTGCCGGCATTAATTCACCGATATTCGGATAAATTTCAAAAGTTTCAGCTAATTTACCGACTACGAAAGGTCTCGGGTCAACAATTTTACCTGCTCCGAATTTAAGTGCTGCAACAGTTCCTGCTCCGAGTTTCATTCCACCGTGCGTTAAAGTAGGTCCGTCTTCAACAACTAAAACTCTTTTGCCTTTAATGACTTCGTAGTTTTCAACTCTTAATGGAGATGCTCCGTCAATTACAACCGCTTTCGGATTTACTTTCGCAATACTTTCTCTTACGGTTTGAATACCTTCGGGAGATGCAGAATCCATTTTATTAATAACAATGGCATCAGCAAGTCTTAAGTTTACTTCTCCGGGGTAATATGACAATTCATCTCCCGGTCTGTGCGGATCGGCAACTGTAATGGTTAAGTCAGGTTTATAAAATGAGAAATCATTATTTCCGCCGTCCCAAAGAATAACATCGCATCCGTCAGGATCTTTTTCGGCAGCTCTTACAATTGCTTCATAATCAACACCTGCATAAATTACATTTCCGCGAACAACATGCGGTTCGTATTCTTCCATTTCCTCAATGGTACATTTATGTTTTTTCAAATCTTCAACAACAGCAAAACGTTGAACTCTTTGAGCGATTAAGTTACCGTAAGGCATAGGATGGCGAACAGCGATTACTTTTAATCCCATACCCATCAAATACTCAATTACTTTACGTGAAGTTTGGCTTTTACCGCAACCGGTTCTTGTAGCAACAACAGAGATAACCGGTTTAGTACTTTTTACCATTGTGTCATCAGGTCCTAATAAGTGAAAGTTTGCACCTGCGGCATTAACAATTGCACTCATTGCCATCACTTTCATATAAGTAACATCGCTGTATGAAAAAACGCAATCGTCAACATTATGTTCTTTGATTAATTTTTCTAAATCTTCCTCTGCATAAATCGGGATTCCTTGCGGATATAAATCACCTGCAAGTTCTGCAGGGTATTTTCTTCCGTCAATATCAGGAATTTGAGCGGCTGTAAAAGCAACTACATTATAATCTTCATTACCGCGATAATAGGTGTTAAAGTTGTGAAAATCACGACCGGCGGCACCAATAATAATTACATTTTTCTTTGCCATTTGTGTTATACTTTAAATTATTAAAATGTTTTTGTGAACGGAAACAAAATTAAAATATTTGAGCAATAAAACAAATGATGCTGTTCTTTAACATTGTTTTTATGAATAAAAAAAGACTGTCCTAAAAAGACAGTCTTTAAATTTTGTTCATATAAATTCTTATTTAATGCCGCATTTTTTTGCAATATCAGCAGGTACGGCATCTTTATGTATCATAATCGCAATTGTTTTAACTTTCACATAGTCTTTTGACATAAACAGATAGCCTCCGTAATCATTATAATTTCCCCAAGAGTTTTTAGTAATATAATACAATCGTCCGTCTTTATCTTTTGCAGTTCCTGTTATGTGCATTAAATGATCATCAGTAGTTTTATAATTTTCAAAAGTAATTTGTCTGTATCTTTGAAAACCTTCGTCTTGAACTTTTTTAATATCTTTCTCCGATAAGTCAGCTTTTCCGGTTTCGTTATCAAAACCGTCTTCTGATACGTCTCCGTCCCAATCTACCGAATAACCTTTTTCAATAGCATAATCCATAATCTGCATTAATTCATCAATGGTAACATTGTAGTATCTGTCATGCGACCAATTATCCGGAATTTCCAAATCAAACTCTTCATAATACGGATGATGAGAATATGAAGTAAATTCAATATAATCTTCAATTTTAAATCCTATTTCGGATTCATTAAAAGATTTAGGGTTGTATTCTTTATCTCCTACTTTGAAATTTACGGGAACTGCACCCATATAACTGTCTAACACGCCTTTAAATGCCATGTACCAGGCTGCACCCAAAACTTTTTCATTTTTTGCTGCATTTATAACAATTGATTCTAAGTTTTTAACCATATCAACATGATAATGGTAGGGCAAATCATATTCTCGTCCTAAATATGCAGACTCGGGAACTAATCCGTAATTTTTAATAACATTTAACACATCATGTGCCTGACCGCCTTCCGAAAAATTAGCTTTTCCGTGAAATTTGGTGTAATCTTCGGCTTTATTAAGATAAGCATAGTAAACAAAATACATTTCGGAAAGATTGTATTCCTTTTTTCCCATTCTTAATGCTTCCGTTTCAATAAAAGAAGTTGTTGCATAAGACCAGCAGGTGCCTGTACCCTGCTGATTATCAACAGGTGATGTTTTAATTTGTTTAATTATCGTAAAATCAGGATGTTTTTGGGAATATACATTAGTTAAACTGAAAATTCCGGCAA
Source organism: Bacteroidales bacterium (assembly GCA_021648725.1). Lineage (NCBI taxonomy): Bacteria > Pseudomonadati > Bacteroidota > Bacteroidia > Bacteroidales > Bacteroidales bacterium. The sequence goes on from JAKISF010000004.1 coordinate 15,029, forward strand.
TAAGTAAGATTAGTGTTTGTTTCATTTTTATTATTTTTCTTTAATAATTTCTCCGATTAGTGTAGCCGAAGTGCAAGATAATACTTTTGCATTAATATAATCTCCGATTTTTGATTTTCCTTTAGGAAAAACAATTACTTTATTTTGAGAGTTTCTTCCGAAGTAAAATTCTTCAGATTTTTTTGAAACTCCTTCAACCAATACCTCAAAGATTTTGCCAATATCTCTTTTGTTGCTTTCTAATGATAAATTACGTTGTAATTCAATAACTTCGCTCAATCTTCTTTTCTTTGTTTCTTCACCAACATCATCTTTATAATTTCTTGCTGCATAGGTATTGGGTCTCTCAGAATATTTAAACATATATGCAAAATCATAAGCAACTTCTTTCATTAGTTTTAATGTATCTTGATGGTCTTCTTCGGTTTCGCCGCAATAACCGGAAATCATATCGGTTGAAATTGCACAATCGGGAATAATTTTGCGGATTGCTTCAATTCTGTTTAAATACCATTCGCGAGTATATCCTCTTTTCATCTTTTCAAGCATATTGTTGCTTCCGGATTGAACAGGCAAGTGTATATATTTACAAATATTTTTGTGTTCTGACATTGTTTTAATAACCTCATCATTAAAATCTTGCGGATATGAAGTTGCAAATCTTATTCTTATATCGGAATCAACTTCTGCCGTCATTTTCAGCAAAGCTGCAAAATTAACTTCTCCTTTATTCCAGTTGTATTTATCAACATTTTGCCCGAGCAAAGTAACTTCTTTATATCCTTCAAAAATAACTTGCTTTAATTCTTTTAAAATATCTTTCGGGGCTCTGCTTCTCTCCCGCCCTCTTGTAAACGGAACGACACAGAAAGCACACATATTGTCGCAACCTCTTGTTATTGAAATAAATGCAGACACTCTGTTTTTGTCTCGTCTTACAGGGCTTATTTCGGCATAAGTTTCTTCTCTTGAAAGAAGAACGTTAATTGCTTTGCTGCCGGTTTCAACTTCTTTAATTAAATTAGGCAAGTTTCTGTATGCATCAGGTCCGGCAACAATATCAAGTATTTGCTCTTCCTGCACCAATTTTTCTTTCAAACGCTCAGCCATACAACCTAAGATACCGACTATTAAACCCGGTTTTTTTTTCTTTAAAGAATTTAATGCAATTAATCTGTTTCTTATTTTTTTTTCGGCATTATCTCTTACTGCACATGTATTAATAAAAATAATATCTGCGTCTTTTTCATCATCAGTTATTGCAAAACCGTTATCAATCATAATTGAAACAACCAATTCGCTGTCGGCAACATTCATCTGGCATCCGTAGGTTTCAATATATAATTTGCCGGCATCTCCTTTTAAGTTTGCCTGTTTTAACCTTTGTTCTGATGTTTTATAATTCTTTAAATTAACAATCTCCATCCGTTTATATTATCTTTCATATTTTTGAATTGCCAAAAATAAAAAATCTTATCACTATTCTATATAATAATATTAATATTTTGACAATTATGTTAAATGTTATTATATGTTAAAGGAAATTAATTGTTGTTTTTGTTAAATAATAATAGCAACTTTGCGGGCTTATTTTCAGAGATTAATGAATATGAAATATATCAATACAGTTATTACGGGAACCGGAAGTTATATACCGAAAGTCGTAAAAAAGAATAAAGATTTTGTTAATCAAGATTTTTACGATGAAAAACAAGAGAAAATAATTGCCCCCGGTAAATTAATTACCAAAAAAGTAAACGAAATTACCGGTATCGAAGAAAGGCGTTATGTTAAAGAAGATCAAATAAATTCTGACATTGCAAGTTTAGCGGCACAAAAAGCGATTGATGATGCAGGAATTGATAAAGAGACTATCGATCAAATTATATTAGCTCAAAATTACGGAGATTTGCACCACGGCTCAGTTCAACCTGATACTGTACCGAGCATTGCCTCACGTGTAAAATATAATATCGGAATTAATAATCCTTCGTGTGTTGCTTATGATATCTTATTTGGATGTCCGGGGTGGATACAAGGAATAATACAGGCTCACGCATTTATTAAAGCAAAAATCGGAAAACGTTTTTTAGTAATCGGTTCGGAAACATTATCAAGAGTTTCTGATAAATATGACAGGGATTCAATGATTTATGCTGACGGTGCAGGTGCTGTTATAATCGAAGCTGTCGAAAGCAATGAGAAAGCGGGCTTATTATCTTTTTCAATGCAATCAGATACAATAAAAGAGGTATATTATTTATTCGGGGGGAAATCAAATAACCCTAATATTGACCAAAGTGATAAATACATTAAAATGCACGGACGAAAGATATATGAATACGCATTATCCAATGTTCCGCAAGCTATGAAAAAATCTTTTGACGAAACAGGGTATGAATTATCTGATTTAAAAAAAATATTAATTCATCAAGCAAATGAAAAAATGGATTTGGCTATAGTAGAACGGTTTTATCATTTATATAAAAAGAAAAATGAAATGCCGAAAGATATAATGCCTATGAGTATAACTAACTTAGGAAATAGTTCAGTTGCAACAATTCCTACATTATACAACAGTATTTTAAAAAACAAATATCCGAAACATAGTATTAACAAAGGAGATATTTTATTATTTGCATCAGTCGGTGCCGGAATGAATATTAATTCATTCGTTTATAAGCAATAATTTTAAACCCTGAGTTCGATATAAGATTTATCTTGCGTTTAATCGGATTCATTTGTTCTTCCGGCATTTGCCCCCCAATGCGACCATCCGGTAATTTTTTTATTACCTGTATTAATCGCATGTAATTTACCGTTTGCCGAAGTTACGAATATCCAGCCTTTATCTGCAACAGGCTGATAACGAATAGGTTCTTTAATATCGTAAGTTTCTATTTCTTTGCCTGTGTTTTTATCCGAAATGATAACTTTCCCCGAATAAGTTGCAATAATTATATAATCAGAAACCGACAAAGGAGGTGTTCCCATAAAACCTCCGGATTTAGTCATATCTCCCGAAATTTCATGTTCCCAAATAACTTTTCCTGTTCTTGAATCAGTACAAATTAATACATCTCCCATTGTATTGTAGTTTTTTCCGTCTCGGTTTAAAGTTCTTGAACCTTGAAAAGATTGCAAAGATGAAACATTTGATTGTCCGACATTCTCATTTGCAGCATACCAACCTGAGTTAGAAGGAGCACCGCCTGCAAATCCGTTTCCTGCATCATCGGCAACAGAAGCAGTTTTTAACTCGGTTCTTTCTTGAACTGTTTTATCTAAATATGGTGCATATTTTTTATGATGTTCTTTTAATGAATTTTCTTTTTCAAAATTAAACGAAACAATACCTTCGCTGACATTTTCTCCTTCCGAATCGGAACGTTTGCTTATAAAAATATTTCCGTCAACAATCATAGGTGCAGATGTTGCTCGCATTGCTTTTACAGAAATAATTTCGCCTGTTTTTTGATTAAACTTAAATAATGTTCCCGGAAAGGTTGTAACATAAACAAATTCGTCTTTTGCAACCGGTGCAGACATAACATCACCGTCAATTCTGTTTTGCCAAATAATTTCGCCTGTATGTAAGTCGAAAGCTACAAAAACATGGGAGGTATTTATTGAAATTGTTGTATCGTTTATTAGTTGCGAGTTGCCGGTAGTAATAATCTCGTTTTTTTGATTAAAGTTTATACCTTGACTTTGAATGTTTAATTTTGCATTCATACCGGAAGGGTATGCCGAAAAAACTATATTGCCTGCAATTGTCGGCATTGACATTAAAGGATCTCCCATCCACCAAGACCAAATTTGCTCACCTGTTTTTATATTACACGCAAAAATTGTGCATGATTCTGTATTAAAAACAATTATGCTGTCTCTTATTGCAGGAGAAGACGGTCCGTCATCATCTAAGTTAACAGCCCAAATATTTTGACCGCTTTTTGCATCAAATGCATAATATTGTTTACTTCCGAAACCTCCGCTTACATACACAACGCCGTTTTTAACAGCCGGTGTCGGAATATTTGTATTTTTTCCGAGATTTATTACATAACCGTAATCTGTTTTTTTCAAATAATTACTAATTTGTGTTGCACTTACATGTCCGGGTCTGAATGAATTACTCGGCTTATATTTTTTATCAGAATTAAGTTTTATATATTGCTCGGTAACATCAATTATTAAAGAGTCAATACTGTCATTATGAACTTTAATTATAACTTCATCTTCCGTAATTTTGGCTTCAACAGGTTTAGAAATAAATGATAAAAAATAAATCAAAGCAATTATCAATACAGAAGGGAAAGCAAATTTTATTGTTTTCATAGTATTTTAATTATAGGTACACAAATAAGATGAAAACAGACATCTGTTTCCATATAAAATGAAAGTATTTTTTTCTTTGAATAAATAAACAGGGGTTTAGTTCAAGGGAATGCTGAAATAAAATTCAGAGCCTTTATTTACATCTGATTTTATCCATATTTTTCCGCCTAACAGGTTTACGATATTTTTTGAAATTGAAAGCCCGAGACCGGCGCCTCGATATAATTTTTCTCCTTCATTTTCTAATTTAGTAAACCTGCTGAAAATTTGTTTTTGTTGCTTTTCGGTCATCCCTATTCCTGTATCTTTTACTTTAAAAACCAAAAATTGTTTTTCGTCAATCAGTTCTTCTGTAAAAGAGACTTCAATAAAGCCTTTTTCGGTAAACTTTAAAGCATTGTCAATTAAATTAATTAATACTTGCTTTAATCTTACTTTATCTGTATATAAATTAAGTTCCTTGTTTTTATTTTTAATAAAGTTAAGATTTACATTACCGCTAAGCTCAGCCGTTTGTTTTTTATCGTATATTTCAATTAACTCGTCAAAAACATCATCAATGCAACATTTTCCTTTATTAATTTCTAACTGCCCCGCTTCAATTTTTGAAACATCAATTATATCATTAATTAGTCGAAAAAGACTGTCTCCGCTTTTAATAATATATGATGTCAGTTCTTTTCTTTTTTCTTTATCTAAATCTTTTTTATTCAGCAAATTTGAAAATCCCAAAATTGCATTCATAGGGGTTCTGATTTCATGAGACATGTTTGCGAGAAAGGAAGATTTTAATTTATCTGCTTTTTCTGCTCTTTCTTTTGCAACTACAAGTTCTGAATTTTGTCGTTTATATTCTTTATTCAGTATTAAATATTCTGTGTTTTGGCTTTTAAGTTCTTTTGTAAGTCTTTTATTCTTTTTAAATGAAGCGGAGAACCTTTCGGCAATATTTAAAGATTGAAAAATAATATATGCAGCAAAGCCGTATATCCCGAAATATCCGGTCTGCAAGTAGCCAAGTGCAAATAAATTATCATTCATGTTTGCAATAAATAACAATATCATTCCTATAAATGCCCATATTGCACCTTGCCGTTTATGAATAATTGCTCTCGGTAAAGAGTAAAAAATAAAATATACAGATACAATGAAAATGAATATTATTTTCATCATAATATGTTTCCGCACCCAACTTATATCAAAAAACAAGCTGGATATCAATAAAAATCCGGAAAATATTAGAATGAGAATTAACAGCCGTTTATTAACCTCTTTTTTAAACAGCACATAAAAAAACAAAGAAATAAGAGCCGGATAAAGTGAAATTACAAGGTGAAATAATCTGGTAATTGTATTAAACCCGGGATTAACAATATTCTTGAGCATTGTATCATTACCGACAATTCCGAGAATAACTACTAATAATGCAAGAATTGAAAAAATTATGTTTGAATAATCTGTCCTTCGATATAAAAACAGAATAAAATGGTAAATTCCTATAATGAAAATAATGCTTATAACGGAAATTATAATAATAAGTTCAATAATTTTCAGAGAAAATAGTGTTTCAACTTCACCTATACGAACAGGGTTTATAATTCCGGCTCTTCTGTCGTTAAAATTTGAAGCTTGTATAATTAATTCATTTTCTTTTTTAAGGTAAAGAGGAATAGTCAACAGTAATTCTAAATCAGGTTTATACTCTGATTTTGTTTTTGCAATTTTTCCGACTTCATTCAGCAATTTACCGTTTAACCAAACTTTACAGGCAGTAAAAATTCTTTGGTTTGCAATAACAACCGGAGTTATTGTATCTTTTGCAAGAATAATTAAGCGATAAGTTGCATAGGCATTTTCCGAATATTTATTTCCTGATTGCTTTGTCCATGATTTAGGGACATGTATAAATTCTTTTTTAAGTAAATTGCTTTTGTTTTTAAAGTCATCCGGACTAAATAATTCTCTGTAATAAAATTCCCATTCTCCGTTAAGTTGTATTATTCCGTCGGTTTTAAAGTTATGCTCAGTTATATCAATTATTCCTTTTTCGGCAATATAATCTTTACTTTTTTTTGTATTACAAGAAAACAATAAAATACCGGCAAGTATAAATATATAAGTTTTATATTTTTTAAGTAATTTCATTAAAAAAACTTAAACTTTTTGAAGCAATATTCTTCAAATATAAGAAAAAAGTTCTTTTATCATTAAATAATTTTTAATTATTTAATGATAAACCTCAACCTGAAATAAAAAAAGCTGCTCATAAAAAGAGCAGCTTAATTGTGTAGTTTTTTTCAATTAATAATGTTGAAGGTAAAATGAACTTTAAGGTTTAGGTTAATAATTCAAAACTCATTTCTTTATAGATGTTTTTATAATATAATTTCCATACTTTTTAAAAACTTTTTTAAATACCGTCTGCTTTTTCGGCAAATTTTTCATAATTTACCAACCATGCTGCTGCATTTTTCACATATCTTCCTGTTCCTGCATGATCCCACGAAATGTATAAGCGAGTAAAACCGCCGTCAAGAATTAATCTTTTTCCGTCTTTCTCGTAAGTTGCTGTTACTAAGTTGCTTTCATGTCCATATATTAACGGCTGTAAAACTTGTTGTTTGTCTTGTAAAGTTGCAATAGTTATACCTTCATAAACATATTCCAAACCTGTTGTAATAAGATGTCCCGGTGTAAGCCCTGTCATTTTCTTTTTATTATTAAGTCCTACAACTTCGTTTCCGGGTAAATTTCCCAACATTTTAACACCTATTAAATAATCTGAAACATAATTTGCATCTGCATAATAAGGTTCATTATCTCCCCAGATATAAACACCTTTGCCGCTGTCGAAAAACTTCTTAATTACTTTCAGATGGTCAGCATTTAATTTTTGAGTATAGCTTGAAATAATCCATAACTGACAAGCTTTATCAAGCGATTTTTCAAGTTCCTCAGCCGAAGGCGGGTTATTAATATATCTGTAAACGGAGAAACCTTTTTCTTTTAAAGCAGCTTTTGGCAATGAGAAATCGAATCCTTCTCCGGTGTATAAGTGTAATACAACAATTGTTTCTCCTTGGAAAGCACCGTCAATAGCTAAATCATATTGATTTCCGTCTGCATTACCGTGTTTATCTGATTCAACTTTTACTCTTCTTACTCCACCTGTAGCTTCATCAACAGACTCTCCGTATATTGTATTTTGAGCTGCACATTTGTTATAAACTTGTGCTTTCATTTCTCCCATAAAAAAGAAAAAAAGCAAAATAAAAGCAATAACAAATGTTAAATAAATTCCTAATGTTCTTTTTGCGGTTAATTTTTGTGTGTTGTTTTCCATAATAAATAGTTTTAAAATTTCCTTATCGTTTGTTTTATCCAGATGATAAAAATTGAAAATTCCACAAACCAAATATATTATTCAGATATTTTTTTATTCAAACTACAAAAATGCAAGCATATAATCACTTAGTTTTAATGTGACTACAGTAAGAAAAAAGAATTTTAGAAAAGAGGTTATTTATTCTCTGTAATTTTATTTACTAAACGTTCTAATTTATCGGAAGCACGTTTAAAAAATTTATAACGATGTATTTGAGAAACACCGCTTATCAAATTTGACTTTTTTATTAAATTATCCAGCCAAACTTTTGTATCTTCAACAAAGCCGGGGTTACCGCTTATTATTTTGTTAAAAGTATGTACACTTAAATAAATAGACTCGATGTCTGCTTTTTTTGTGTAGATGCAATTATTTCCTATTTCAATTTGGCTGTAATACAAACTAAAGTTTCCTTCTGCACCTGTAAGTTTAACATTTTTGTTTCCTATTTCTGCTTGTTTACTTAGCGTGTCAATTTCATTTTGTGCTTGCTCACAAACCCTTAAAGCATCCTCTTGTTTTGCAAAATTACCTGAATCCCAGTAAAATTCAATTTGTTTTATTAATCCGTTTATTGTTTCGTCCGTCCAAATTTCAACTGACGGAATTTTGCAATAAACTTCAAATATTTGCTTTCCGAGATCGGCAAATTCAGGACTTATATGTTCAACCGAAAATTGTTTATCGATTAAAGAAGGAGCATTAACAACTGCTTTCATCCAATAGAACATTTTAAAAGCAGATAATTCGGGGTAATTAAAATGATGAAAAATGGGAACATCAATCGCTGCATATATAATTTGCTTATTTTCAGAACGTTCTATTTGCAACATATCGTTTAATATTGAAGTCAGATAGGTTCTGAAACCGGTAAAGTTTCCCATCGGTTCGTAATTAAACGCTATATTTTTTGTTTGGTGTGTAAATAAATCGAATGAAATATTATAATGTGTACAAAGTTTATAAATTTCATTAATACTCAACAAGGTTTCTCCTCTTATTCGCCGGTAAATACTGTCTGTACTGATGTCCAAAACATCGGCAAGTTCATCGGCAAAAGAATTTGCAGAAGGAATCAATTCCTTAATTCTGTTCAAAAAATTTATTTGTAAAGAATTTTCTTTGGACATATTACCGATATTAAATTCGTTCAATTTGTGCTCCGAGTGCGTTTAATCTTGTATCAATGTTTTGATAACCTCTGTCTATTTGTTCAATATTATGTATTGTGCTTGTTCCTTCGGCAGACATTGCCGCAATAAGTAATGCTATTCCTGCTCTTATATCAGGAGAAGTCATAGTTGAAGCTCTCAGGCATTGTTCTCTGTTTAAGCCTATTACGGTTGCTCTGTGCGGGTCGCATAAAATAATTTTTGCACCCATATCAATTAACTTATCAACAAAAAACAAACGACTTTCAAACATTTTTTGATGGATTAAAACACTGCCTTTTGCTTGTGTTGCAGTTACCAGAATAACACTTAAAATATCGGGTGTTAAACCGGGCCAGGGAGCATCTGCAATAGTCATTATTGAACCGTCGATAAAAGTTTCTATTTCATAATTTTCTTGTGCTGGAATATTAATATCATTTTTAACTTGTTCGACTTTAATACCGAGTTTTCGAAATGCTTGCGGTATCATTCCGAGGTCATTAATATTTACATTTTTTATAGTGATTTCAGAAGATGTCATAGCTGCCAAGCCGATAAAACTACCGACTTCAATCATATCGGGCATAATTTCATGTGTGCATCCTCCGAGGGATTTTACGCCTTCAATAATAAGCATATTTGAGCCTATTCCGGAAATTTTTGCCCCCATACTATTCAACATTTTACTTAACTGCTGCAAATATGGCTCGCAGGCAGCATTGTAAATTGTTGTTTTTCCTTCTGCAAAAACAGATGCCATAAGAATATTTGCCGTTCCCGTAACCGAAGCTTCATCCAAAAGCATATATGCTCCTTTAAGTTCCTCGCCTTCAACGGAGTAAACACCGTTATTTCCGTCATAATTAAATTTTGCACCTAACTTTTTAAAGCCCAAAAAATGTGTATCTAATCTTCTTCTGCCTATTTTATCTCCGCCGGGAGCCGGTATGAATGCTTTTTTGAAACGAGCCAATAAAGGTCCCAGAATCATAACGGAACCTCGTAATCTTGCACCTTGTTTTTTATATTCTTCCGTCAGCAAATAATCAGTATTTATATTTTCTGCTTTAAAAATATAATCAGTACTATTAAGTCTTGTTACCTGAACTCCCATTTTATTCAGAAGTTTTATCAGGTTATTTACATCTAATATATCGGGTATGTTTTTGATTGTAACTTCTTCGGGTGTAAGCAAAACGGCACAAAGAATTTGTAATGCTTCATTTTTTGCTCCCTGGGGTATTAATTCTCCGCTTAATTTTATTTCGCCTTTTATTCTGAAAGATGACATTCTTCAATAAGTTTTAAAAAATTATTACGTGCAAATTAATGTAAAACATTGCAAGAGAATAAAAAAGGTTAATACGACCTTCTTTTAGAATATTTATTATCCTTTTTCCCGCTGTATTTAGAATCTTTTTTTCTTTTGCGTTGTTGTTGCTGTTTATTTACCAAACTTCCGGAATCACTTAAAACCAGGTCTTTATTAACAACTAATTTGCCGTTGGTTAATTCCGTAATTTTTTGAAAAATAAAGTCATCTGCAACAATATCTTTACTCCATGTTAAATACAATTTTTTCATGTGATTTGCCAATAAGGCAGTTAATAGAGTTTTTTCTTCTCCGTCTTCTAAATCGGCAGCATAATTAAGCATATCTAAAATATTTTTGCCGAAATGCTTATATCTGAAATTTTTTATTCCGTAGGGAATTTTTTCAGGTTCTCCGTCAAAAGTTGAAGTTGCAGGAACCGGATAAGGAGAGTCTTCTTTAAGTTTAAAATCAGACATTATTACAAGATGATCCCATAATTTATGTTTAAAGTCTCTTAAATCTCGAAGATAGGGGTACATTTTACCCATTAAATAAATGATATTATTTACAAATTTCTCGCGTTCTTTTTCATCTTCAATTTGAACTGCTTGCTTGACTAATTTTTGAATATTTCGCCCGTATTCGTGCAAAATTAATTTCTCTGATGCTGTGTTATATTCCATATTTTTAAATAATTATCAAAATTAATAAAAAAGTTTACAATTTATGATTTATGCTTACTTTTCTCTTATGTGTGTTTGTAGTGATTAATTTAAGATGTGCAATTTTGCAAACTTTAATAAAAGGTTTTTTGTTCCTGCCGAATTAAAATTAATTACTGCTTTAGTATTAGGAAACTCGCCTTCAACACTTATTACGGTTCCGTTTCCGAAACGTGCATGTTTTACTTTAACTCCGGCTTTTATTTTTTCGATATCGGTTGCCGGTGCTGTTGTTATATTATTAATTTTTGAAAGGTTTTTATTAAAATTAGTACTTGCAATACTTTCCGTTTTTTTATTAAAGCTGACAGTTTTTTTCGGATATTTTTTTCTTCCTCGGAATAAAGTTGTTTGTTGGGGTGAATTTGTTTTAATATCTTCAACAGAATCTTCAAATGCGGAATGAAATTCAATAAAAGAAGGGTTTACATCTTTTATAAATCTGCTAGGAGTGCAATCGTGCAGTTGCCCCCATCGATATCTTTGCCTCGAATAACTTATTATTAATTCTTTTTCAGCTCTTGTAAGTGCAACATAAAACAACCTTCTTTCTTCTTCAACTTCTTTGGGTGAAAATGCTGCTATTTCGGAAGGGAATAATTTTTCTTCCGTTCCGACAATATATACATTCCTGAATTCCAGACCTTTGGCAGAATGAATTGTCATTAATGCAACTTTGTTTTTATCTTCTTCTTTTTCGTTATCTTCGTTTGTGAGCAATGCAACAGATTCTAAATAATTATCCAAAAAGTTTTCGTCTGCTGTATTTTCACTGTCGGCAAACTCTCTGATACCGTTTAATAATTCTTGCACATTTTCATGTCTTGCAATTGCTTCGGGTGCCTTATCTACAAATAAATCTTTTAATATTCCGCTTGTACCGGCAATTTCTTTTGCAAGAGCATAAGCATCTTTTTCGGGAAGTTTTGCAGTAAAACCTGCAATTAAATCTGCGAATGCAATCATTTGGTTAACAGCTCTTGAATTAAGTTTCATATCAACCGACCTGACGAGTTTCATTGCTTCCCACATAGGAATGTCGTTTTCTCTTGCATAATATTCAAGCCTTTCAATGCTTGTTTTTCCGATTCCTCTTTTCGGGTAATTTATAATTCGTTTAAAAGCCTCATCATCTTTTTTGTTAACCGTTAATTTAAAATATGCCAACAAATCTTTAATTTCTTTTCGTTGGTAAAAAGATGTTCCGCCGTAAATTTTATAAGGTATGTTTCTTTTTCTTAAAGCTTCTTCAAAGATACGTGATTGTGCATTTGTTCTGTAAAGAATTGCATGGTCGAGGTATTTTGTTTTATCGATAATTGTTGACTCCGAGATTTTATTAACAACTACAAAGCCTTCTTCGTTGTCGGTTAACGCTTCGATAAGTTTTATTTTATTTCCGTCTTCGTTTTTTGAGAAAACTTCTTTTTTTATTCTGTCTTTATTTTTTTCAATTACGGAATTTGCAGCATCAACAATATTTTTAGTTGAACGATAGTTTTGTTCGAGTTTAAAAAGTTTGTGCTCTTTGTATTCTTCTTGAAATTTTAAAATATTCTCAATTTTTGCACCTCTGAACGAATAAATACTTTGAGCATCATCACCTACAACACAAATGTTTTTATGCTGTTCGGCTAATTTCTTAATAATCAGATATTGTGAAAAATTTGTATCTTGATACTCGTCAACCAAAATATAGTCAAATTTATTTTGGTATTTTTCTAAAATATCGGGTCTTTGCTTAAAAAGGATGTTTGTGTTTAAAAGTAAATCGTCAAAATCCATTGCACCGGATTTTTTACAGCGTTCGGCATAAATTTTATAAATTCTGTATAGTTCAGGTTTTCTTGATTTTTCATCGGATATTCTTGCTTGTTGATTATTTTCGTAAGCATTTGCAGTTACCAAATTATTTTTCGCATTAGAGATTCTTCCGTAAACTGAATTTGCTTTATAAACTTTATCGTCTAATTGTAGTTCTTTTATAATTGTTCTTAGAATACTTTTTGTATCAACATTATCGTAAATCGTAAAACTTGAAGGGTAACCGAGTGCTTCAGCCTCTTTTCTTAAAAATTTTGCAAAAATTGAATGAAAAGTTCCCATCCATAATGAACGAACATGCTCCTCTCCTATTAAAGTTGCAATACGTTCTTTCATTTCTTTTGCTGCTTTATTTGTAAAAGTAAGTGCTAAAATACGCCAAGGTTTTACTCCGTTTGCAAGTAAGTGTGCAATACGGTATGTAAGAACTCGAGTTTTTCCGGAACCTGCACCGGCAATGATTAAGGAAGGTCCTTTATAATTTACGACAGCTTTTTTTTGAGCTTCGTTAAGTTGGTTTAGATAGTCATTCACAGTTAATGTAATAATCTGATTTTTAATCTTGCAAGTTTATTAAATATGTTTCCGTGCAGTATTTTTTTCGGAAGAAAAATTATTTGCTAATAGGAATGCACAAAAATAAAAAGGCAAACGTAAATTGCAGTATTTTTTTGATTTTTTTTATAAATAGTTTTTAAAAATTAAAAAGTCTGTCGAATTTCACAGCATTTTTATTGTTCATTTTTTAAACAACAGGGTCACCGCAAAAATCTCTGCGACCGCAAATTTTACAAAATTTCCCTATCCAAACTTCGTCAAATTGCATCATAATTTCGTCAATAAAATCAGGATTTGTCGTTATTATTCCGGCTTCGAAATTTCTGCGATTTTCGCTTTTCATTCCGAGCCCTGCTCCGGTAAGATTTGCCGAACCGGTATAAGCAAATTTCCCGTCTATAATTATGTGCTTAAAATGAACGCGCGGACAAAGTTGCCGTTCCATCAGGTCCCACAGTCGCGGATATTTATCAAAACTTTTGCGAAAATTTATACCGGGTTCTTTTGCATGAAGTAATCTGATTGCAACATTCTTTTTTATAAGTTCGTTTAAAACCGACAAAAACGAAACAAGGCTTCCTTTGTGTTTTACGTGCAGGTCTTTTATGTCGGCAGTTCCTATCCAAACAAATTTTCGTGCTTTTGCAATTTCCAAGATTACTTCTTCGTAGTGTTGCCGGTTTGTTATAAATTTTGTGCTCACGTTATGAAAATAGTATATTTTTCGGTTATAACAAAGAAAAAAGGCAATAATATTGGGTTATAACGTAAAATTATTACCTTTTCCCAAAATTCTGCTTATTTTTTCGAGATATTTTCGTTCTGTTTTTCTGTATTTTGCCGCTTTGTCGAAGTTATTTTTTTTTCTGTATTTTGTTTTTTTTGCTTTGAATTTTTCGGCTTTTGATTTAAAGTAAAGTAATTTTATTCGGTTTAATGTGTTCATAGAATATTAATTTAGAAAATTATTTCAGACAAAATTAAACTTTGCCGAAGCCGGAAGGTGTCGCTGTAAAGAATTATTTAAAAAACTCTGCCGAAGTTTTGGGCTTCGGCAAAGTTTGAGTTTTATTTTTATTTAAACCCTATTTGAGCTGTATCTTTATTTGATAATTTTTCAGTTTCGCAAAATTCAGTAATTTTAGTTAAAGACGGTAATCTGCCGTTTAATACTTCATACATGTTTATTTTTCTTACTATATTATCAATTTGACCTCCTGTTAAATCAAACTTTGTATTTAAAAGGTCATATTCTTCTTTTGTCAGACCCTTTAGCTTCGATTTCCAAATCTTTAATTTTGTATCGTTATCAGGCTTTTTAAATTCAATTTTAAAAAGAAATCTTCTTTCAAAAGCAGAATCAAAATTTTCGGGTAAATTTGTAGTGGCAATAAAAATACCTTCAAAAGTTTCCAATTCTTGTAATATTATATTTTGTATTGTATTTTCAGTTTGAACAGTATTTCCTATCGAGTTATTTTGCCGTTTTGATATAATTGCATCGGCTTCATTGAAAAGCAAAACAGGTATTTTCTTACTTTCTTTTAACAGTTCTTTGTATTCGGTAAATATTTCTTTCATTTTCTTCTCGCTTTGACCGAACCACATTGATTTTGTGTTACTTATATCAACTTGCATAATTTCTCTGCCCGTTTTTTTTGCCGACTGATATACGGTTTCCGTCTTTCCAGTTCCGGGTGCACCGAAAAACAAAACGGTTATTCCTGTCGGCAAGTTTTTACTTTTTAACCGCCTTTTTATTTTACTCATATTTTTATTTTCCAAAATATTATTCAACATTTCAATATGTTCTTTTTCATTTTGATTATAAAATAATTGTTTTTCGGGTATTTTCCTCGGTTTTATGATGTATTCTTTTTCAATTTTAGGAGTGTAAAGCTCTATATTGTGTTTTTTTATAATTTTTATTGCATTATCAGATAATTCAACCTTTGCGTAATCCATGTAATCTTCTCCTTCAATTTTAATTAATTTAAGCTTTATCAGTTCGTGGTTTTTACCTATTATCTTTTGTATTTCTTTTATTCTTTCTAATGGATCGTCATATATAACTTCAAAAGTTTTGGATAAATAAACATTTTCATTTCCATTAAGTTTTTTCCAAATAAGATATAATACAATAAACTTATCATATATTTTTAAAGGTTGAGAGTCAAGCCATTTTATAAGAGGGTGTTCCAAATTGTTATTAATTACTTTTAAAATTTTATGTCTTAACAAAAAAAGATTTATTTCGTTATTTTCTTTTTTCTTACCTATATCATAAATATAATTTAAAAGTTTATATATGTCATCAAATTTGTTATTATTTAATACAGGTAAAGGTTTTGAGTTTAAAAGTGCTTCCGGTATAGTTTCATTAATATAATATTGATAATTCGAACGTTTAAGTGCACTTCTATATCTTGAACTTTCAATTTTAAAATATCCTTTTTCGGTAAGGAAGTCAAAATCTTTACTCATATACAATAATTGTACGGGACTACATTTAAAATATTTTATCAAATTAGTGAAATCAACAGTTGTGCCTTTGTAGTTCTTTGAGAATACAACCGAATATAAAAATGCTTGACTTTTATTTATTTTTAAATATTCGGCAATCAGTTGCAATTCCGTATCAACTGAATTAAAAAAACTTTCTTCCAGTTTGCATTTTTTAGATTTTTCGTAAATCGTATTAATGCCTTGTAAAACTTTGTTTTTTATTTTAACACTTATTTTCATCGTAATTTTATTTTATGATGTAAAAATAAGCATAGTCTCTGCCGGAATATGTCGTTAATAAATTACGCTAAAAAAAATTATCGAAGTTTTAAACACCGGCAAAGCTTCGGTTTGGGAAACACAACTTTATTTCCCTGCATTTGCAATTGTTACCTTTCGTATTGTTTTAAGTTCCGATTTTGTATTGAATTGTTCGACCATACTCCCGAGCAGGAATAAATCAACAATCCAACCGATACCTGCGAGTTGTAATGTCAGTAAATAAATTATTCCGCTTCCGTATTTGCCGAGATAAAATCTGTGAGTGGAAAAAATTCCGAGAAAAAACCACACTAAATAAGCAATTGTTTTTGACTTCATAACTTTTGTATTTTTAATTGATAAATATTTTATACAAAATTATGAAGTGCTTATGCCGAAAGGCAGCGTTGTGAAAATTTAAAAATATTTTTTTGCTTTTTCTGAAATACCCTAATTTAAGAATTGAGTAATCTGAAAAATTTAATTTGATATTTTTTTTATACTTTCTTGAAACTCTATTATTATCTCTTTTATTTCTTTCCAAAATTCATCAACTTTTTCTTTTAAATACTTTTCATTTGTCATGTTAAAAACATCTTCTGAATTAAAATCTTTAAAATTATGTTTAAACTTTGTATAAATCCATCCGGATAATACATTTTCTTTTCCGGATTGAAACTTCTCGCTATATTCTTTTTTAAACACATCCTTGAAATATTGCAAATAGTCAGAAAAGTCATTTTTTTCATCATGGTCTTCTTTTCCTTCTTTATTGACAATTGCTATAGATAATGTCGGATATTTGTATATGTTTACTATATTTAGTTTTATATAGTGTTTATCATCAATTTTATTAATAATAAGACTAATTCCTTGATAGAAGTATTTTTCACCACCGGAAGTGTAAAATCTTTTTATATTTTCACCAGTTATATTAGTCTCATTAATTTTTAAAATGATATTTTGGTTATCATGCATAAACTCTTCAATTTTTTCTTTTAAACTTATCCAAAATCTTTTTTGAAGTTCAATTTTAGCATCCAAAATTACTTGGTTGATTTTTACTGCACTCTTTAAATTATCCGCATCTTTCAATATTAACTCAACCATTTCTTTATTCATAGTTTTATTCATAGTTTGCCCTGTTAAATATTTAATGATGTTAATATATTGTGTAATTGTTTCTCTTAAACCGGGAAAATTTACCGCTTCTTTTTTACATTTTTCAAGCCATTTTTTTATATCATCAGAATATGATAATAATTTTACATTTTCTTTTTTAAAAGAACCGTTTCCTATTGAATAAACAGAAGGCTCTTCACCATATAGTGTTAAATAATATATATATGCATCAGGAGCATAATTATAATATCTTAACAACTGATTTTCTTGATCTTCTGCATATATTTTATTTTCAATAATAATCTTTTTACCTTCATTACCTTTAATAATAATATCTATTCTGCCTCCTTCCGTATAATCTTCATTAATTGCACCTATATATTTTTCAGCTTCGGCAACTGCATTTTCCGTATTAAAGTTTTCTATTTTAAATTGCTCAATAAAAAGTTTCAAAAAAACATCTCCTTGTCCGTGCATTCCTTTTGGGTTAAGTAATTCTGCAATAAATGCAGAATGCAAATTAACTTCATCAGATTGCATATTCATAACCTGAAAGATATTAAAATTTTCACCGGTTATTTTTGCAATTTCTTCATATTTTTTACTTATTGCCGATACTTTTTGCAATAAGTTTTTAATGTTTTGTATTTGTTCTTTTTCCATATTTTAATTATTAATTTAGTATTCATCAATTGCCTTCAAAAACTCATTTTTTATCTTATCTCTCAAAAAATCCGGCTTTAAAACTTTCATACTACTTCCGAAAGATAATAATTTTTGCTTGAAATCGAAAGTGATATGGAGTTTCAGTTTTATAACGAGTTCATCTTCGGTATTTTTTATAATTTCTTGACTGCCGTGCAAAGGCAGAGACTTTATATAATTACCTTGGAAAGCATCGAAAGATAAAATCACTTCTTCAAAAGGTGTTGTTTCATCTGTTATAATACCGTAAAAATTTTTAAAATATTCGGTTAGATTAAAATTCCGTTCTTTAAATTTAGATTTTAAAATTTCATAATGAATAATTCTATCGAAAGAAAAAGTTCTTAATTCGGCGGCAGGCATTTTTCGGGCAATTAAATACCAACGTTTTTCAAATTCTTTTAAAGCAAGAGGTTCAAGCCGGTATTCCGTATGTTCTTTTTCATAAAATTTTTGATACCACAATTTTATAAGGTTTTGATTTTTAACGGCTTCGGCAATATCATAAAACATTCCCCGTTTTCCGAAATTATTTTTTTCCAAACTTATAAATTCCGAAAAATTATCGTAAAGTTGCAAAGAGGCGGACAAAGTGAAAGCATCGGATAAAATTTTTGCCGATTCGCTCATTTCGTTTTCATTAATAAAATAAACTTTTTCGGAACGGTCGTATTTTATTTCAATACCGAAAATATTCTCAATATCATTTTTATCTCTTTGAAAAGTTCTTAAAGAATAGTTAAATTCGTATCCGAGCATTTCGAATTTATCTGTAAGAAACTGCTCAATTTCTTCATAAATTGCTTTAACTCTTTGAAGTTTTTCAATTATAAACTGATACCGAAGAAAGTATTTTGATTTCATGTATCTAAAATTTTGCAATTAATATTGTGCAAGTTGAACACTGTTCGTTATTTATTATATTTGTGTTGCTCTGCACATAGGAACACATAATTTGTATGCAAGTAATTGTGATTCTGTTAGTCATGCTTCTTTGTGTTAAACTTGTTTATTACGGGTGTTTAATATTTTGTTTTTTCAAAGATACGAAAATATAACGACAAAATATGTCGTTATATCAAAATTAATTGCAAATCTTTAATGAAACTTCGGCAAAGTATAGGTACTCTTATTTTTGTTCGTAAATAATTCCTTTTTCGGTTAGTTTTCTGAATAAAGGTTCTTCTTTCATTGCAAGTTTCTCATAACGACTTGCATTATTATATCTTCTGAGTAAGTTATCAATATCTTTTTGCAAGATAATTGTATTACTGAATGTCAGATTGTTTTTCGGGAATACCATTAATGATTCCGGCACATAATGAAAAGGTAATGTTGCACCGATAACGAAAATAAAAAATACAATCCATCCTTTTCCTTTTCTTCTTTTTGTTTTGTTGTTTTGATTTGTCATAGCTGTTTGTTTTTATTTATTTTCAACAAAAATATAGTTCGAGAAAGCCAAAATATGTCGTAACGAATATTAATTAAGAACTTTTCCGAAAAGTAGCAACAACAGAAATTTGAAGTTTATATTTTTATTATTTGTTTAAAATATTTTTTGTTTTTTTCTGTTTACAAAATATATGTAACGAAATAAGCAATTCAATTTTAACAAAACATAAGTTTTTTGTTTTGCAGGATTTATTACTTTTGCATAAATTTTACGGTGTGAAAAAACATTTAATTTTAACATTCATTTTATTTCCGCTTTTCAGTTTTTCTCAATTAGATATCTCAATTACAAGTAATATTGTTCCGATATATCCTTCTGATGGTGACACACTTAGTGCTTGCAGAGATTCTCTCATAATTTTTGAAGCAATAGTTACCGACGGCGGAAGCCCTGTTACGGGAGCCGAATATTTTTGGGATTTTGACAACGGCATAAAACCTTTCGGGACTGATGTTGACTCTGTTACTTATATTTTTTCGGAAGGCGGAGGTTACAGAATTAAATTAAAGGTTACAAAAGGTGCAAATGAGGGATTTGCAATTTTACCTTTGAAAGTAGCAATGAGACCGAATTATGAAGGAACAAAAGTAAATTTACCCGAGGAACAAGACGGCATTTGTATAAGCAGTACAGCACCCATAACAGGAAAAGCATATCCTGAACTTTGGGAAGATGGGCCTGTTTATGAAATAATTGAAAACCCTTATGATTTTTTTGAATTTAACGACGGTTATACATCTGTTTTAAACTTTGATGAATTCGGTTTAGATTCAGTTTATAAAAGCGGATACATTGATTCGATAGGAATAAACATTTTACATGCCGATATGGGCGATTTGCAAATTAAACTTTTGTGCGAAAACGGAAATTCGGTTATTTTAAAAGATTATGCACCTGCAAATCATGCACTTCTCGGAGATACTGTGTTAAATGAAGCTTATTTTTATTATTGGTCTCAGGTTTCAGGAACAGCAACAATGAACAGCAATACAACAGATGCTATAATTCCTTCAAGTTCATATTTGCCCGATGAAAGTTTTGATAATTTAATCGGATGTTCGTTAAACGGAGATTGGACTATTGAAATTGATGATAACCAAGAACTTGACAGTGGGTTTATTTTTTCGTGGAATATTGTTTTCAGAAAAGATATTTTACCTGATGTTTGGAAATTCAAAGATACTTTGGTTCAATATAATATAGTTAATAATATTTTGTACGGAACATATTGGTCGGGGAATAACATAAATGCAAGCTCAGTAATTACATCGGGTGATACAATAATTTCAAATTCGTCAGCTTCCCCGGATTCTTACGGAACAAAAAAATATAATTACCATGTTATTACAAATTGGGGATGTCCGCAAGATACATTTATAAACCTTTTAGTTGAAGAAGTTGTTATTGATGCAGCCTCAACGGTTCAAGAAAATGACACTATAGTTTTTACGGATAAAACAAGTTGGGCATTTGAAAGAGATTGGGACTTCGGAGATAAAGAAACTGCCTACAGAACAACTGACACAGTTTCTCACAAATATATTGAAAAAGGAGAATATGAAGTTATACTGTATGCAACAGATAAGAACGGATGTACAGATACTGATACCGTAACAATTGAAGTAACGGTTGAACCTTCAAAATTAAGTAATATACCGAATATGTTCAGCCCGGACAGCAATGACGAAATAAATAAAACATTTAAGATACCGAAGGAAAGCTTAGCCGGAATGGAAGAATTTCAAATGACAATTTATAACAGATGGGGAGACAGAGTTTACCACACAAACAGCATGGATGAAATTATTAATGAAGGATGGGACGGTAAAAACTTGTTAGGTATAAAAGCATCACCGGGGGTTTATTTTTATGTAATAAAAGCAACAGGTAAAGACGGAATAATATATAAAGGTGTGAGAAACCCGGACAAAATAAAAAAAGTTGATAATAATGACGAAACCATAATTTCAACTGAAACTACGGGAACAATTCATTTATTCAGGTAAACTATTTGACAGGACAAAAAACAGCAATATCTTTTACGACACGAAAACCTATCGTAGCTTTCCGGGAAACAGGATTTGCAGCTCTTCTGTTTGTTACTCTCAGCATTTTCTCGGTATTATACCATGAACCGCCTCTGTAAACTTTGAAATTTGCTTTTTTAGGTCCGGAAGGATTTTCAGAAGGCATATTATTATAGTAATCAGCAACATACCAATCCTCACACCATTCATCAACATTACCCGACATATCAAATAATCCGAATTTATTTGCTTTCTTTAAACCTTGTTTATGAACTTTATTGCCGGAATTATTTTTATACCAACCAACCTCATCAACATTATTACTTCCTGAAAATATTTTACATTTCTTAAAAACAGAATGCTTTTTAGATTTGGCTGCAAACTCCCATTCTGCCTCAGTAGGCAATCTTAAATTGTAGAAATCACAAAAAGCATTCGCTCCGAACCAACTTACAAAAACAACAGGATAATCTTCTAAACCATCTTTTACATAAAAAATACCGTCTTCTTTAAAAATTGCAATATTATCTTTTCGGTTTTTGCTTATCTTTATATAAGAAGGCAACTTATTTGAATTTATTTTTGCAGAATTTAAAAAATCACAATATTGCCGATTACTTATTTCAAACTTACTTATAAAAAAATCGGAAATTTTTATTTTTTTCCCGTTTTTTTCATCCTCATCATAATTATTACATCCGATATAAAAAGTTCCTCCTTCAATATAAACCAAAGCCGTATCGGAAAAGACATTTTGTGAAAATGAGGAAAAACTGTTACTTAAAAGTAAGCAAAAAAGAATAATTATATGGTTCATCGTTTTCATGTATTAACAAAATAATTTAAAAGTTTTAACTAAGTTTGCACGCAAAACTAATAAATATTTGAATAATGTTCTTTAAAGATAAGATAGTTTGGATTACCGGAGCATCTTCCGGTGTCGGAGAAGCTATGGTTTATGCTTTTAATAATGAGAGAGCAAAACTTATTATTTCTTCGCATGAACCTGAAGAATTGAAACGAGTTAAAAATAACTGCAAATTTGAACCCGAAAATATATTTATTTTGCCCTTTAATCTCAGGGAACATGATAAATTTCCCGGTTTGGTTAAAACCGTAATTGAGAAATTTAAAAAAGTTGACATTCTTTTCAACATCGGAGGTGTGAGCCAACGTTCATTAGCGAAAGATACGATACCTGAAGTTGACAAAAGAATTATGGACATTAATTATTTCGGAACAGTACTGTTAACCAAAGCATTATTGCCGGAAATGATTAAGAATAAATCAGGTCATATTGCAGCAATGAGCAGTTTAGCCGGAAAATTTGAAATCCCGTTACGTACTGCTTACGCAGCATCAAAACACGCATTGCACGGTTTTTTTGACACTTTAAGAGCTGAGGTATATGAGGACAATATCAAAATAACATTATTTTGCCCTGCATATATCAATACTAAAATTGCAATAAATGCTCTTACGGAAGACGGCTCTTCCCAAAACATTAACGATCCGGGAGCTGCAAAAGGAACTTCGCCCGATGATTTTGCACAATTAGCTTTAAAAGCAATAAAAAAAGGAAAACATGAAGTAATAAGCGGCGGGAAAGAGATTTTAGGTGTATATATTAAGCGTTTTTCTCCTAAATTATTTTCAAAAATAATACGAAAACGAGATGTCAGATAAACAAGAAGAACATATTTTTGAACTTACGGCAAAAACATTTCACGGTTTAGAAAAAATATTGGCATCCGAATTAAAAAAAATCGGAGCAAGTGAAATTACTATATTGAAACGAGCAGTGAGTTTTAAAGGTAATTTAAAAGTAATTTATAAGGCAAACTATTTATTAAGAACAGCTTTAAATGTTTTATTAAAAATTGACAGTTTCAAAGCACAAAGTTCAGATATTCTTTACGAAAAAGCAAAAAAAATAAGTTGGGAAAAGTTTCTGACCTTAAAGGAAACATTTGTAATTAGTAATACCGTTCATTCAAGTTTTCATAAACATTCTCACTTTGCAGGATTAAAAGTAAAAGATGCAATTGTTGATTATTTTACGGATAAATATAAAGAACGCCCTTCAGTTGACACAAAAAATCCTGACAAAAAAATTCATCTTCACATAAAAGGAGATTATTGCACTTTATCAATAGACACATCAGGAGAAGCATTATTTAAAAGAGGGTACAGAGGAGATACAGACATTGCTCCCTTAAATGAAATATTAGCTGCGGGAATGGTTATGATGTCTGATTATAAAGAGATTGAATATTTTTATGACCCGATGTGCGGTTCGGGAACTATTCTGATAGAAGCTGCACGAATTTTCATGAATATTCCTTCCGGTTTTTTAAGAAAAAAATTCGGTTTCCAAAAATTTGCTGATTATGATTATAAAGTATGGAACTCGATAAAACGAGAAGCAGAGAAACAAATAAAAAAGGAAATTCCTTTTAAAATAATAGGAACTGATATTAATGATAAAGCTATTACAATTGCAAGAAGAAATATATCAAATGCCGGCTTAAGACATTTTATTAACATCCAAACAAAAGATTTTATTAACTCAAGATTTGAAGATAAAAAAGGACTAATTATTACAAATCCGCCTTATGATATCAGAATAAAATCTAATAATATAAATAAATTATACAAAGAAACCGGAGATACGCTTAAACAAGGGTTTAAAGGCTGGACAGGTTATATTTTTTCCGGCAACCCGGAAGCCGTTAAACATATAGGGCTTAAACCTTCGCAAAAAATTAATTTGTATAACGGAAAAATTGAATGCAAGCTTTTAAAATATGAAATTTATTAGCTTTATAATTCATTATTTTGTGTCTTTGTTTTTTTTTATATATTTGTTAAAATTTTGTATAACACCAAGCATTTATTAATGTCATTTGATTTATCCGATTGGTATAAAAAAAACTCAGGAGAAAATGCACTTTTCTCATATATGGGAGTAATCTCAGAAAATAAGATTAGTGATATTTTAGATGAGATAGAAGATATTCTTTTGGAAAAAGGTGAAAAAACGAAGATTTTTAAACGAGTTTATTATATTGCAGTCGAAACATTGCAAAACCTTTATCACCATTCTGATAAACCTGAGGTTAACAAAGTAAACGGAACAAATATAGAAAAGAATATAGCTTTTGTTTTAAATACAAAAACATCTGATAAATACCAAATTATTACAGGTAATTTCATTAAGAAAAGCAATATAAGGGTTTTAAAAGAAAGAATAGATCAGTTAAATTTTTTATCAAAAGATGAAGTTAAAGTATTATATAAGTTGATATTAAACAATGAAGAGTTCTCAGAAAAAGGCGGCGGAGGTTTAGGAATGATTGATTTAGTAAAGCGAACAGGGAATAATTTAACTTATAAATTTTATAATTTTGATAAAGATTACATTTTTTTTAGCTTAAGAATTGCAATTTAGGATTATGATTATTAAATTTGTCAAATAAGAAAAACAATAAAATTAATTATGGAGTCTATAAAAATTGAAAGAACACGAAAAACACCTGATGTAACTTTTAATGCAGAAACAGGTAAAATGCAAATTGAAGGAAAATCAATTCCTGAAAATTCAATTGAATTTTACAAACCTCTTGTTGATTGGTTAGATGAATACGGAAAAAGTCCGCAAGAATCAACAGAGGTTAATATTAAACTTGAATATTTTAATACAAGTTCGTCAAAATGTATTCTTGATGTATTTAAAAAACTTGAATCTATATACAAAGATGATAATAATGTGATTATTAATTGGTATTATGAGGAAGACGATGAAGATATGTTGGAAGCCGGAGAAGACTACCAATCTATCTTGAAAATCCCATTTAAAATGATTGAAATGGAAGAATAATACTTTTTAGTAATATATAGACTTTATTAAAAAGAGGAAAAATATTTTATTTTTCCTCTTTTGGTTTATATAAACAACAGATTTCGTTCAGCATCAAGCCTTAAAAACACAAATAAGAAAATTGAGAAAGCAAATAAAGAAGAGCCTCCGTAACTGAAAAAGGGCAAAGGAATTCCTATAACCGGTGCCAAACCTATTGTCATCGCAATATTAACTGAATAATGGAAAAACAAAACTCCTGCTAACGAGTAACCAAAAATTCTGCTGAAAATTGATTTTTGTCTTTCTGCTAAAAATATTATTCGCAATATCAAAAATGTAAAAAGAATTATTACTGATGAAGAACCAACAAAACCCCACTCTTCACCTACGGTACAAAATATATAATCAGTATCTTGTTCAGGCACAAAATCATATTTTGTTTGGGTTCCTTTTAAATATCCTTTTCCCGAAAAACCGCCGGAACCTATTGCTATTTTTGACTGATGGGTTTGATAACCGACTCCAGTTATATCTTTTTCCGGATAAAATAATACGGTTATCCTGTCTTGCTGGTGGCTTCGTAATACATTATTAAAAACATACTCGACAGAGTAAGCAGAAATTATATAAAATAACAACAAAGCAGGAATAAGCAAAGGTTTTAATGTTCTTTTTCTCAGCGACTTGATAATTGCAAGACCTATAACAATGAGTATAGAAATTGAAATCAGTATATGTAATTGAACATCTATTTTTAAAAAAGCAACAACGGCTAATTCTGCAAAAACAATTAGCACCATAATAAAAAAAGCAATAACGGTTTCCTTTTTATTTCCTGTTACTAATCTGTATGCAAATAATGAAACAACAGATAATACTATAAATATCAGATAAATATCAACAAAAAAGAAGGCTGTAAATACTAATATTTCAATGAAAATTATTAAAAGCCAATAAAATGACAAACCTTGCCTGTAAAGTACAAAAATAAAGGCTAAAAACACAAGTGCCGAACCGGCATCACCTTGCATAAGAATTAAAAATGCAGGAAAAATAATATAAGCAGCAATTGTAAAAAAGTTTTTTGCATTTCCGGTTAACTTAAAGTTTTCTCTGCCGGCAACTTTTGCAACAACAAGAGCAGTAGCCAGTTTAGCAAACTCAGCCGGTTGTAATTTAAAACTTCCGATTTTGAACCAAGAACGTGAACCTCCGGTTTTATCTCCCAAAAACAAAACTGCAATAAGAGCAAAAATCATTAAGGCATAAACAAAATAAGAAGATGTCGGAATAATTTGACCGTTTAAAAATAAAATACCTATTAAAAGTATAATATTAATAATAATCATTATCAACTGCTTTCCGTATCTTGAACTAAAATCAAAAGATGAACCGTCATAAACAGATGAATAAATATTCATCCAGCCCATAATAACTAAAACTAAATATATAACAATACTCAGCAAATCAATATTTTGTACTATTTTTGAATTTACAGCCATAAAATATTCTTATTTTTTCATAAAATCGGCATTCAAAATTCTTTTTTCTTGCCAAGGTTTTGTAATTGTATCCGTTAAATATTTCTCAATCATTAATCCTGCAATAGGAGCAGCCCACGTTGAACCGAAACCTGCATTCTCAACATAAACCGAAATTGCTATTTTAGGATTATCTTTAGGGGCAAATGCTATAAAAATTGAATGGTCGGCTCCGTGAGGATTTTGTACCGTTCCGGTTTTTCCGCAAATATCAAGTCCGTATGTATAAGCAGAATAACCCGTTCCTTCCGAAACTACTTTTTCGGCAGCATCAATAACAGGTTTAAAATACTTCTCATCAACTTTTGTATAATGTTTTATTTTAAACTTATTATCAATAGTGTCTTCCTCAATTTCTTTAATAATGTGCGGAGTAATATAATAACCTCTGTTAGCAATTGCCGAAATCATATTCGCTGTTTGAAGCGGTGTAAACCCCAATTCTCCTTGACCTATTGCTAATGATATTATTGTATTGTAATTCCACCTTCCTTTTCCGTAATATCTGTCAAAGTAAGAATGAGAATACAAAATTCCGCTTTTTTCAAAGCCTAAATCTGTTTTTAGGTTTATTCCTAATCCGAAAGACTCGACATAAGTTTTCCAAGCTTCGTATGCAGTTGCATAATTAGGATATATCTTATTTGTAATCATTCTTTTATACACATTACAAAAATACGCATTACTGGAAAATTGTATTGCTTTTTGAAATGTTATTGCTCCGCTTATATGATCTCCTACTATATGTGTTCCGGCATCATAGCCGTATGTTACAAATACGGTTCTTGAATTAATTACTTCTTGTTGCAAAGCAATAAGTGCATTTACTAACTTAAAAGTTGAGCCGGGAGGATACATCGATCTTAATGCTCTGTTAAAAAGTGGTTTCCCTTTTTGTTTTTCAATTTTTCCGTAATTTTCAGAAAGTTTTCTTCCCACAAATAAATCAGGAGTGTAGCCCGGGCTTGAAACTAAAGTTAGAATTTCTCCTGTTTCGGGTTCAATGGCAACAATACTGCCTATTTTATTTTGCAATAATTGTTCTCCGTACTCTTGCAACTCACTGTCAATTGTCGAAACTAAATTTTTGCCTGCAATAGCTTCTTCATCATACTTTCCGTTTTTATAATGACCTTGAACTTTTCCGTGAACATCAACAATATATATTTTTACACCTTTTTTTCCTCGTAAAACCTTTTCATATACTTTTTCTATTCCACTTTTACCTATGTAATCACCTGATTTATAATAATTATCGCTTTTAAGTTCTTCAACACTAACCTCTGCTGTATAGCCTAAAAGATGTGCCGCAATTAACTTGCGGTATTCTCTTAATGTTCTTTTTTCAACATAAAACCCGGGAAACTTATATAACTGTTCCTGAATTAAAGCATATTCACTGTTTTCAATTTGCTTTTTTACTACAATAGGTCGGTAAGAGTTCTTATTTTGTTTTATCGAAATTATAAACTCATCTTTTTTTATATCTGTAAGAGAACAAAACTCAGCAGTATCAAACGACAATAAACTTTTAGGAACAACTTTTAAGTCATAATATACCTTATTGCTTACCAGCACTTTTCCGTTCCGGTCAAATATCTTTCCTCTTGACGGATATTGTGTTACATATCGTAAAGTATTATTATCTGCCGAAACTTTATAAGTTATATCAACTACTTGAATAAAAAATAACTTCGCAATGAAAACAACTGCAGTTGTTATGATAATAAGACCTATTATGAAAATTTTAGTTTTCAATTATTTTCTAAATACTAAATATTGACTTATAATTATTAAAATAGTCGAAAAAAAGCCTGTAATAAAAACTTTAAGTAATGTTATTAAAAAGTGAGCAAAACTAAATTCCAAAACTAAAAAAAATATAAGATGGTGGATTATTACAAGTATTACGGTATATTTAAAAAACCAGTTAAAACCGTACCATGAAATTCGCGGAGAAGTTTCTGGAGCATAACCGTCTCTTCCGCTTAGCATTTTTAACACAAAAGGTCTTAAAAAAGCAATAAAAACTGTTGCTGACGCATGTACACCTCCCGTATCTGAAAACATATCAATAAATAAACCCAAGAAAAATGCAAATAATAGTAATGCCCAGTCCGGTATTCCGAAAGGCAATAAAAGAATAAGAAGTATATAAAAATATGGGGTTATTCCATATTCGGTTAAATTAATATTATTTAACACAAGAACTTGCAATAACACAAGAAAAACAAACTTTCCGATATATTTCAGAAGTACATTTAAAGTCAAGAGTCAATAATTTAATAAATTTATAAACAGCTCAAAGATAAAAGTTATTTATCGTTATTTAAATAAATTATTTTTAATTATTATCCTAACCATTTTTTAAATTCCGCTACTTTAAAATAAATACCGATTTTTTTTACCCTTAACAAAATTTGATTTATATTTGATAAAAGAATATATTAATTAACCTTAATTAACATGAAAAAAATTAGCTTTTTATTTTTAACAACACTATTCTTTTTATTTGCAGGTTTTGTTGCACAATCTCAATCGGAGGTAAATTCAAAAACAGGAGGAGAAGATAATCCCAGGCTGCAAAATCGTTTCGGAATAAATTTTTTAATCGGAAGTCCGGCATACGTTCTTTCATTTTCGGCAGACTATTTTATAAAACCTTACTTAAATGCAGAAATTGGTGCTGGTATTGCAGGTTATTACGGAGGTGTTAAGTATTATCTCTTCGGAAATACAAATAAAAACTGGACACCGTACACCGGCTTATATGCAGCAAGTGTACCTGTTATCAGATTATTTGAAGAAACCACGGAAAGGCGGTTACATTTATATTCGCCCGTAGGCATTCAATATTCCGGCGACAGAGGATTTACATTTGCGATTGAAGCCGCTGCTACATATTCGGTAAAAAGAGATTCGCCATTTCTTCCGTGGGGAGCAATAAGATTAGGTTTTCATTTTTAAAAATATACATAATAAAATATGCAAAGAAATTGCAGGGAGGTGTGTTTCCTAAGTAAATCTGCCAATCATAACAAGAGGATTTCCGGAAAAATTCATATTTTATGAAGCTCTCTAATTAATCATACATTTTTATCACATTATAAACTGTATCTCTTTCAACAGGAATTCGTTTAACTTGCTTTATAAGTTTAACCAAATCCTGTGTTGACATTTTAGGATTCTTATCTTCTGCACCTGCCATTGAATAAATTTTTGTTGAATCGTCTATTGTCCCGTCAACATCATCAACACCGTATGAAAGAGACAGTTGTGTGATATTTTTCCCGAGCATAGGCCAATATGCTTTTATATGCGGGAAGTTATCAAGATAAATTCGGGAAACTGCAAAATTCTTTAAATCTTCAATTGAAGTAACTTCACCGATATGTGACAAATTATTATTCTCTTTTCTGTATTTCAGCGGAATAAAAGTATTAAACCCGCCGGTTTTGTCTTGTAATTCTCTAAGTTTTGAAAGATGGTGAATTCTGTGAGAATAATTTTCAACATGCCCGTATAATATTGTTGCATTAGACGGAATACCAACTTTATGAGCTGTTTCGTGAATTGTAAGCCACATACTTGTTGATGCTTTTTCGTCGCAAACTTCTTTTCTTACATCCGGATGAAAAATTTCAGCTCCTCCTCCCGGTATTGAGTCTAATCCGTATTCTTTTAATTTCCTCAAACCTTCATTAAGCGGCATATTTGCTTTTTTAATCATAAATTCAAGTTCAACCGCCGTAAACCCCTTTATGTGAATTTCAGGAATAATTTGTTTGATTTTTTGCATCATTCCGCCGTAATAATGCAAATCTCTGTTAGGATGTACGCCTCCTACAATATGCACTTCGGTAACACCTTTGCCTTTGTAACTTTCTACGGTTTTTAAAATATCATCAATACTGAATTCCCAAGCACCTTCCTGCCCTATTTTTCGCACATAAGAACAAAATTTGCAATTATAAATACAAATATTTGTAGGTTCTATATGAAAATTTTTATTGAAATAAGTTTTACCGCCGTGTTTTTGCTCTCGAACATAATTAGCAAGCATTCCCAGAAATCCGAGTTCTGCTTCTTGAAATAATAACAACCCGTCTTTATCAGAAATTCGAATATTATTTATAACTTTTTCAGTAATTTTTTTAAGGCTGTTACTTATGTTACTATTGCTTATTAGTGTATTTATATTATTTATCATTTTTTGCTTATATATATTTATTCTAAATAAGAATCGTAACACAATAATAAATAAAAAAACCCTCGATTGATAATATCGAGGGTATATTTTGCAGATTTTTTACATAAGAATAAAAAAACCTGAATTATGTAATTTATGCTTTATGCTTTAGTTCGCTTGAAACGGATAATTTCTTTCTCCCTTTTCTTCTTCTTCTGTTTAAAATATTTTTACCTCCCACAGTTGCCATTCTTTCTCTGAAACCGTGCTTATTTTTTCTTTTTCTGTTTGAAGGTTGAAACGTTCTTTTCATCTTTCTTTATTTTTATTACCTAGTGAAAGGCTTGATTGATTTCTTATTTAATTTCGGCTTGCAAAGGTATTAATTTTTTATTCTTTACAAAATATTGTAGATTTTTTTATCAATAATTTATGGGCAAATAAATAACTTTCTTTGTTTCAAAGAATTGATTATTAAAAAAGTCACTTATTTCAAATACTTGAATTTTATTAAATACCTTGATTTCATCGTTAAAATTACCGCCTTTTAAATAGATTATTGCTTTTTCAGACTTTCCTTTTTTAAAAAGATGTTTTACCGAACTATAAAACGCAGGAAAGGCTGTTACTGCTCTGCCCGTGATATAATCAAACGAAGCTTTTAATTGAGTGCTTTTAATTTGTTTGGTTTTTATATTTCTCAATCCTAATGCATCTGCAATTTCTTGAGTTACTTTAACCTTTTTTGCAATAGAATCAATTAAAGTAAATTTTGTTTCGGGAAACATTATTGCCAAAGGAATTCCGGGAAACCCACCTCCTGTTCCCACATCTAATACATGAATGTTTTTTTTAAATGATTTAACTTTTGCAATTGCTAATGAATGCAAAATATGCCTTATAGTAAGGTTTTCAATATCTTTTCTTGAGATAACATTTATTTTGTTATTCCAATATTCGTATAATTCGGATAATTTAAGAAATTGAGAGTTTTGCAAAGAAGATATTTCCGGAAAATATGTTTTAACAATTTCAATGTCAGAATTTAATATCATGGATATTATGTTTTTTCAAGGTACTTAATAATAGTTCTCGTGAGCGATGAAGCCTTGCTTTTACTGTTCCGAGGGGCAAATCAAGTTTGTCGGAAATCTCACCGTATGTAAACTCCTCAAAATATCTGAGAACAATTATTCTTCTGTAATCAGGCGGTAATTTTTGAACAATACTTTTTAAAATTTTCTTTTGTTGGTTGCTTACAATCTCTTCTTCGGGGTTTAATGATTTTTCAGCAATTACAATCGGTTTATGGAAATCATTATCATAATTAAAACCTTTGTCTATATATACATTATTTACTTTTTTTTCGGCTGTACGCATAAAATCAATTCCGTGGTTTGTAGCAATACGAAACAACCAAGTGCTGAAGGCATAAACAGGTTTATATGTATTAATTTTTCGAAATGCTTTTTCAAATGTTTCAATTGTTAAATCCTCAGCATCTTCTTTTGAATTTACCATTTTAAGTAATAAATAATATAAAGATTCTCGGTAATAACCTAACAATTCGGCAAAAGCAGATTGGTCTCCGCTTTTTGCTTTCTCTATTAAAAGAAAGTCTCTTTTTGCCTTATCTGAAAAGTTACGTCCTATTTCCATTCTTTATTTTTAACAAAAAAATTGCTGCTAATCGCAAGAAAATTTATTATCGGAATTAAAGCATCAAATATAGGAATAAAAATTAAATTCTTCTTTTCTTTAAACATATCATAAAAAAATGAAAAGATAACAGTTTGAAAAAAAATCTTTAATATATACGGAATAACAACTATTTCAAAAGGAACTTTAACAATCAAAGCAATAATGAAAGCCGGAAAAAAAAATACTGATGACAAATATTCCGTTCCTAATAAAAACTTATGTGCTGTTTTATACTTAAAACCTGTTGATAAGTGCCTCCGTTTCTGAATAATAAATTCTTTTAATGTTTTTTTCGGAATTGACTTAGTAATTCCCTCATATTCACACACAATCGAAGTGTTTTTATTGTTTGCAGTTTCATTAATTAATAAGTCATCATCACCCGACATAATGTGTTTATGGGATTCAAATCCGTTATTATTAAAAAAAATTGATTTCCTGTATGCTAAATTTCGTCCTACTCCCATATACGGGAATCCTGCTTTTGCAAAAGACATGTATTTTAATGCAATAAACAATGTTTCAAATCTTATCATTTTGTTCAGAAAGCCTTCAGTCTCTTTATATGCACCGTAACCAAGTACAATATCTTTGTCTTCTGAAAACGGAAGCATCATTGTTTCAATCCACAAATCGGTTTCGGGATAACAGTCAGCATCAGTAAAAAGCAAATATTCGTATTTTGCTGCTTCGATACCTTTTTTTACTGCATTTTTTTTTCCTGAGCTTTCAGACTTGATTTCAATTATTTTCAGATGCTCATATTCATCTGAAAACGAATTTAATAATTCCGAAGACATATCTGATGAACCGTCATTTACAACAACTACTTCAAAAACCGGGTATTTTTGATTAAGAACTTTTGGTAAAAATTCTTTTAAATTATTATGCTCATTTTTAGCACAAATAATTACGGATACAGGTTTTTCACTATTATTATTTAAGCTGATTTTTGGTTTAATAAAAACACGCAAATAAAAAAATGCAAAATAAAATATTTGAATGCCGAAAGAAATCCAAAAAACAAGTATGATAATTTTCTCAAGCACTTTATTTATTTACAATATTTCAGTTCGGTTATTTTTAGATATTTTGATTTTCGCCTTTCCCGGAAAGTTTATTTTTTGAAGTTTCTTTGTACATTTTTCTGTTTTTAAAAATTTCAATTCCGGTAAATAATGCTTTTCTGAAAGAATCTGCCGAAGCAATACCTTCTCCTGCAATTTCAAATGCAGTTCCGTGAATGGGAGAAGTTCTTATAACCGGCAAACCGGCAGTATAATTTACACCGTTCTCAAAATCAATCGCTTTAAACGGTGCTAAACCTTGATCATGATACATTGCCAACACAGCATCAAACTTCAAATATGCTCCCGAACCGAAAAAGCCGTCGGCAGGATAAGGTCCCACAGCCATAATGCCTTCGTCACGAGCTTTATTAATTGCAGGTATAATAATTTCTTTTTCTTCACTTCCGATTACACCGTCGTCTCCGGCATGCGGATTTAATCCCAAGACAGCAATTTTTGCTTTTCTTATTGTAAAATCTTCAAGTAAAGATTTATTTAAAATTCTTAATTTCTTTAAAATATTTTCTTCTGTAATTAAAGACGAAATATCTCTAACAGGTACATGACCGGTTACAACTCCGATTTTCATTTTTTCACCGAGCATCAGCATTAAAACCTCATCAGTATTTGTTTTATTTTGTAAATATTCTGTATGCCCCGGAAAATTAAATTTTTCAGATTTTATACTTTTTTTATTAATCGGGGCGGTTAACAAAACATCTATTTTATGCTCAATCAAATCATTTACTGCTTTTTCTAATGCCAAATATGCTGCTTCACCCGATTCGGAAGTTGATTTTCCCAGTTCAATTCGTGTTTCTTCGTTTACACAATTTATAATATTGGGTCTTTTAGGGTTTGCACCCTCAGGACTTTTAATAATATTTAAACTGAAATTTTCAATATTAACAGCTTTTCTGTGATAAGCTGCTAATTTAGGAGAACCGTAAACAATAGGGATACAAAAATCATTTATTCTTTTATCAATAAGTGTTTTTATAATTATTTCATAACCAATACCGTTAATATCTCCGTGGGTTATTCCTACTTTTATTTTATTTTCAACTGTTTCCATTATTTCATCTTTTTTTTGAAAAATGTTTTATTTAATATTCTTCAGGAAGTCATATAGTAATCTTACGCCGAAGCCGCTGCCTCCTTCTGTTCTGTATGAACTTTTTTTACTTAATATTGAAGGTCCTGCAATATCAATATGTATCCAAGGATAATCAGTAAAATATTCTAAAAATTTTCCGGCAGTTATTGCTCCGGCTTCTTTGCCTCCTACATTTTTTATATCTGCGATGTTTGATTTCAACATCTCTTTGTATTCATCCCAAAAAGGAAATTTCACAACTCTTTCGTAAACATTTTCTCCGCTTAATATAAGTTTATTGAAAATATCGTCCGAAGCCGTTCCCATAATTACTGCAGCTTCCGTACCTACTGCAACTGCAGCAGAACCGGTCAATGTAGCAACATCCACAACAAGCCCAGGATTAAGACTTTGGGCGTAACTTAAAGCATCTGCCAGAATCAATCTTCCTTCAGCATCTGTATTTAAAACTTCTACAAATAACCCGTTGTGCATCTTTATAACATCTCCGGGAACATAAGCATCCGAATTTACCATATTATCCGTTGAAGGTATTAATGCAATAACACTTACAGGTAAATTATTTTTTGCAACAGCATACATTGCACCTATAACCGATGCTGCACCTGCCATATCCAACTTCATTAAATCCATTGAATTCTTTGTGGGTTTTAAACTATAGCCTCCTGAATCATAAACTAATCCTTTTCCGACTAAAACATAAGGTTTTGAATTTACGGCATTTTTCGGTTCCCATTTTAATACAGAAAAAGTCGGAGAAATATTACTGCCTTGATTAACAGCAAGTATTCCGCCCATTTTGTTCGCTTCAATTTCCTTTTTTTTAAACACTTCAACAACAAAACCTGCTTCTTTTCCTAATTCTTTAATTTTTTCGGATAAATCAACAGAATTTAAACCGGAATAAGGTTCATTTCCGAGATCTCTCGCATAAAATAAAGCATTTACAATTGTTTGCAATTCAAAAATTTGCTCAGAACTTATGTTTTCAGAAACAATGTTAATTTCTTTAAACGTTGAAACTTTCTTTTCTGCATCTTTAAAGTACTTCAAAAATTTATAATTGCTTAATGCCATTCCTTCGGCAAGAGCTAAAATCTTTTCGTAACTATGTCCGGAATCAATAATAGTAACTGAATCAATTTTATTTTTATTAAATATGCTTGTAAGTTTGCTGCCGACATTTCTTATCTTTTCTATATCGCAACTTATTATTTTATCATTCGGGTTAATAAAATAAAAAAAGCGACTGAAGTTATTCAACTCAATTATTTCTTTTTCTGATTCTCCGGAAATATAAGCTTGTTCTTTTTCATTAATTGAAAATTCGGTAAAATCTACATTTTCACCGGCAAAAACAACAGTTCCTGACGGTTTTATACTCTCTTTTGTTAAAAAATTAATCTTCATATATAATAAATGTATAAAATAAAACGTAAAATTATAAAAATAAGTAAATATGTATCAGTAAAAACAAATTTTAATTAAACATCTGCTGCAACAAGGCAAAATGATATATTGCAAACTTTTGCACGTATTTTGTGTTTAATAAGTTTAAATAATATTCAACCGACAAATGAAAAAAATTCTTCTCATATTTTTATTCAATATAAGTGTGCTTGTAATTTTCTCTCAGAATCACACTTTCGGAGAAGATGACAATTCTGAAAAAGAATATTTCTTTGCAATAAGATTAATGCCTAATCTAAACGGAAGCCTTATTCAATGTGCCGTTATGAAAAAAGATGCAAAACATCGTGAAGATATATTTTTTTTAACAGCAGACAGTTGGATAAGACAAGCTGCCGGTTTTGAAACCTCACCTGCTAATCCCGAAAAAGAAAATTTAATAGAAAAATATAACATTTTTGAAATACCCGCTAATGTGAAAAAAATTGGCAACAGCGAAATTACTCGCTATACTATAAAAAAAACTGAAGCAATTCTTAATAATCTATGGCGTTTAAAATATTCTGAGTTCCCTTATTATAATCCGGAAAAAAATAATGAAAAAGGTTGGGCAAAACATCCTGATATAAAAATTACTTGGCTTCCTTCCGAAGCTCAAATGCAAATTCTGAGAACTTTCGGGATTCAAGAGTTAAGCGACTTTTTTGTCGGAGAAAATGTATTTAATTTATTGAAAGAAGTCAGAAACAGAGACTGGCAAAACAGATATATTCAAAGTGCAGGAGTTTATTACGAAGAACCGGAAGGTGACAGCATTCCTAACAACTAACCCATCGTACTTATTTGTAAATCACGACTATTCGGTCTTATTTTAACAATTAATTAAAACCTGTTAATTGCTGTTAATAAAAGAAACAATAAAAAACCGTTTAATATTAATAAAAGTTATATTTTTGCATGATTATTCTTTAAAACAAATATTCAAAAAAACAAATAATGTCAAAAATTATAGCTTTAGCAAATCAGAAGGGCGGAGTAGGAAAAACTACTACTGCAATTAATTTAGCTGCAAGTCTTGCTGTTTTAGAAAAAAAAACCTTAATAGTTGATGTTGACCCGCAAGCAAATGCAACATCAGGAACCGGTTTTGATTTGAATGAAATTGAACAAGGCATATATGATTGCTTTATTGGAGGAGCTTCAGCAAAAGACGTAATACTAAAAACACAGATAGAAAATTTATATTTATTACCGTCTCATATTGATTTGGTCGGAGCAGAAATTGAAATGCTGGAAGAAGAGGACAGAGAATACATACTTGACAAAGTATTAAAAGAAATAAAAGATGATTATGATTATATATTAGTTGACTGCTCCCCTTCATTAGGTCTTTTAACATTAAACTCTCTTACTGCCTCAGATTCCGTAATTATACCCGTTCAATGTGAATATTTTGCATTAGAAGGGCTCGGTAAACTGTTGAATACAATCCAAATGATTCAAAAGAATATAAATAAAGAGTTAAGCATTGAAGGTTTTCTTTTAACAATGTATGATGCAAGACTTCGTTTATCTAACCATGTTGCCGAAGAAGTAAAAAAACATTTTGAAAGCATGGTTTTTGACACAATAATTCAACGAAACATTAAGCTAAGCGAAGCTCCGAGTTACGGTATGCCTGCAATACAATATGATGCAAACTCAAAAGGTTCAATAAATTATTTAAATTTAGCAAGAGAACTACTGGAAAGAAACAAAACAGCAAACTAAGAAAAAAAATATGGCAAAAAAAAGTCCCTTAGGAAAAGGTTTAGGAGCATTAATTGATAACTCAAGATTTGAAAAAAGAAGTGTTGATGAAGCTGTTTCAACAGGAGCAGTTGCAGAAATTGACATAAACAAAGTTGAATTAAATCCGTTCCAACCTCGTCAAGAATTTGACCCGGAAACATTAGAAGAACTTAAATCTTCCATAAAAAAACACGGAATAATTCAACCGATAACCGTAAGAAAATTAGAAAACGGAAACTTCCAACTTATTTCCGGTGAAAGAAGGTTAAGAGCATCAAAAGATGCAGGACTAAAAAACATAATTGCATTTATAAGAAAAGCCGATGATCAAGGAATGCTTGAAATGGCATTAATTGAAAATATTCAAAGAGAAGATTTAAATGCAGTTGAAATTGCTGTTTCATACCAAAGATTAATGGATGAATGTAATTTAACCCAAGATAAGCTTGGCGACAGAGTAGGAAAAAAAAGATCTACGATTACAAATTATTTACGTCTTCTTAAACTTCCTGCCGAAATTCAATTTGGTATTCAGAAAAAACTAATATCAATGGGACATGCCAGAGCATTAGTTAATATTGAAGATGGGGAAAAACAAGTTGAAACTTATGAGAAAATAATAAGTAACAAACTTTCGGTCAGGGAAACTGAAAATTTAATAAGAGAAATTAATTATCCTGTAAAAAAACAAACAAGTAAGACAACAAAAACTAAATTACCCAAAGAATTTGTAAAATTTAAAGATGAACTTTCCGATATTTTTAAAAGTAATGTAACAATAAAAAGAAATAATGCGGGAAGAGGAAGTATTAGCATACCGTTTACATCCGACGAAGCATTTAAAGAAATACAAAAAATCATTTCTAATATTAAATAATAATGGAAACTAAGTTTTTTTTCTTTCTTTTTTTATTTGCAAATTTCTTTATTCAAACTAATGCACAACAAGATACATCATTAATTGAACTCACAACCGACACAGTAGTTATTTCTGATATAATTAAACCCGAAAAAAAGCATAACCCGACAACAGCCATAATTTTTTCGGCAATATTACCGGGTGCAGGACAAGGATACAATAACCAATATTGGAAAATACCGCTTTTTTACAGTGCTTTAGGTACAACTGCTTTCTCATTCAATTATTTTAACAAACAATATCAGAAATACCTGGACGGATTAGTTGAACGCCAAAAACTAACAAACGGTGAGATTACTGAATCTGAATTAACAATTTTTACTCTTGAAATTGATGAAACAACAATAACCCAATACAAAGACAAATACAGAAGAAACAGAGACCTGTCAGCTTTAGTTTTTTTAGCCGTTTATGCTCTGAATATTATTGATGCAACCGTTTATGCACATCTTGCAGATTTTGACGTAAGTGATGATTTATCTTTAACAATACAACCGGAAGTTATTCCGTTATACACAATAAAAAATAAAAATACTGTCGGTTTAACTTTTAGATTAAGGTTTTAACGTAAAATTGTAATATTAAGAACATTATTTATGTTCCGGAACAAACTTTGCATTATTGATACAATATTTATATTCTAAAAAAAATATATGAAAACTTTATTTCTTTCAATACTTCTTTCAGTTCTTTTTATAGTTGCCGATGCACAAAAAAAAACCAATACAGAAGAACCCGAAGATTTTGATGCACTTGCACAACAAACAGAATACCTTGATTTATTGGTCAATAACTGGTATGTTAAAAGAAGTCAAAATAATAATGACAACACTACCGTAAAAACCAACCCTGCATTTATTACTGAAGAAACAGCAGATTCGGTTTATATTAAAAGACTTTTCAACTTACCGACTTTGATTCCTATTGCATATAACGATAAAGTTAAAAGGTGGATTGAATTTTACACAAAAAATACATCTTTCAGAAGAAATCTTTTAGGAATGACAGAATACTACTTACCGTTTTTTGAACAAGTTTTTGATAAATACGACCTTCCGCTTGAATTAAAATACATGTCAATTATCGAATCAGGATTAAACCCCAGAGCAAGATCTCGTTCCGGAGCTGTCGGGCTGTGGCAATTTATGTACCCGACCGGAAAAATGTACGGCTTAGAAATTAATTCTTATGTTGACGAAAGAATGGATATTTTAAAATCAACCGATGCAGCCGCAAGATACCTCAGAGATATGTATAAAATTTTCGGAGATTGGACACTTTCAATTGCTGCATATAACAGCGGAGCAGGAAATGTAAAAAAAGCAATAAGACGTTCGGGCGGAAAAACTAACTTCTGGGAAATATATCCTTATCTTCCTAAAGAAACAAGAGGCTATATACCTGCCTATATTGCAGCACTTTACACAACAAATTATTATGCAGAACACAACATCGTACCGAAAAAAATTGACATGACAATTGTTACAGATACAGTAATGATTAATAAAAAATTGCATCTTAAACAAGTTTCCGAGTTTCTGAAAATAGATTTTGATGAATTAACTTTATTGAATCCTCAATATAAAAAACAAATTATTCCGGGACATTACAAAGCATATCCCTTAAGACTTCCTTTTGATAAAGTAAGTGATTTTTTAACTTCGGAAGACGAAATATACAAATATAAAGACAGTTTATACTTAACAGATCAAGTTACTATTATTGAACCGTCAAAAGATGACAGACCGTATAAAAATTACAGTTATAATTACACACCGCCGAGCAAAAAAGGAAAGAAAAAACTATTTTATACCATAAAAGCAGGCGATACATACAGTAATATTGCCGAATGGTATGATGTTTCAAGCAGAGATTTACAATATTGGAACGGTATTAAAAGCAATAAACTCCAAATAGGACAAAAAATTGAAGTTTGGGTAAATGCAAGTAAATTTTCACATTATCAGAAAGTAAATTCAATGTCCAGGAAGAAAAAGGATGAAACTAATATCCCGTCTAACAGCAATAGCAATTCAAAAGTTAAAAAAACATTCACTAAGCCGGATAAAAGCAAACATATCACATACAAAATTAAATCAGGCGATAACCTTTGGACAATTGCAAAAAAATATCCGGGAGTATCTGCCGATAATATTAAAAAAATTAACGGTTTTACTGATGGTGATTTACGCTCATTAAAAATCGGTCAAGAAATTATTATCAAAAACAAATAAAATCTTCTCAATAAAATTGGCAGTAAAAAGTTTTTTTGCTGCCGGTTTCTTATGAATCTAAGCACAATGAATCCTAAAAAGATATTAATATTTATAACATCAATATTTTTTATCCTTTTGTTATTAACAATAATTATTCCTGCCGACGGAATTAAAATAACCGATAATTTTACCGTTAAATTTATTTCTTTTGAAGAACTCATTAACCCTTCTTCGCAAGAAAAAGTTGATATAAGTGATATTTTAGATGTTACAAATATTGATGACGAAGTTGACAGCTCAGCATTTGAAATTATTGAAGAAAATAAATACGATTCCGTAATGGTTGATTCTCATTACGTGTATTATGAGCCTGTTCCTATTCGTATAGATTCGGTTGTGAGGTATATAGAATTTCCGGATGCAACACATTCAAGTCTTAATCGTTTTTTTGAGATTCTTGCAAACGTAAAAAATGAAAACAAAATTGTAAGAATAATGCACTATGGTGACTCTCAGATAGAAACAGACAGGATTACAGATTATTTCAGATATAAATTACAAACACAATTCGGAGGTTTCGGTGCAGGTTTTGTCCCTGCCGTTAAAGCTTATGATTTTAAATCACCCATGATTCACAGCAAAAGCGGAGATTGGAAAAGATACACAGTTTACGGAAGAAAAGACACAACCGTAAAACACAGAAAATACGGTATGCTGGGAAATTTTGCTCGATTTACTCCGATTCTCGCAGATATACCGGATACAATTGTTAAAAACGAAAAGCTTGCCGCCAAAATAATACAACATGCAGAACTGACAATTTCGCAATCACCGTATTCTTTTAAACCCACAAAAAAATATCAACGATGCAAAATGTTCTACGGTAATAATAAATCTCCTTTTACCGTAAAAGTTTTTGCCGATGAACAGCAAATTGCCGAAGATGTATTAGATTCCACAAGCGACTATTCTGTTAAAACTTGGACATTTGAAACTGCACCCGAAAATTTAAAATTTGAATTTGATGCCGAAGACAGCCCCGATATTTACGGTTTTTCTTTAGAAGGATATTCAGGAATAAATGTTGATAACATCGGTATGCGAGGTTCGGGAGGATTGTTTTTTACACGAATGGATTTGAATATGCTGAGCCGAATGTATTCACAACTTAATACTAAACTTCTAATTTTACAATTCGGAGGAAACATAGTACCCGGACAAAGAGAAAAATACGGTTGGTACAGAAAAAGTTTTTCTCGCCAGTTACGAACAATTAAAAACATTGCTCCCGATATGACAATTCTTGTAATCGGTCTTGCCGATATGTCAAAAAAAGAAGACGATATTTATGTTACATACCCGAATATTCCTCTCATCAGAGATGCTTTAAAACAAGCAAGTTTTGAAAACAACTGTGCCTATTGGGATATGTATGAAGCAATGGGAGGAGAAAACTCAATGCCTTCATGGGTTTTTCACGACCCGCCTTTGGGAGAAAAAGATTTTATACATTTCACTCCGCAAGGTGCCCGTTATATTGCTAAAATGTTCTATAATGCATTTATGTATGAATATAACCGATATTTGAGAAAGAGGTAATTAAGAAGAAGCCTGTAAAATAATGAGAATTAAAACTGCCATATTGTTATATTTTATCTTTGGATTTATATTTTCTGTAAATGCCCAAGATTATTCTTATAAAAGTTACAACTTTATAAGATACGACAAAAATAAAATTGATTTCCCGGGCGACAGCTCTCAATTTGGAAACTTATTCTCAAAACTTGATAAAGTTATTAAAACAGGAGAAGGAAAAATTAATGTAATTCACATAGGAGGTTCACATATTCAAGCCGGAAGATACACAGAAGTTGTACGAAAGAAAATGCAAACATTTTTTCCGGGATTAAACGGCGGAAGAGGCTTATTATTTCCTTTCAGAATGGCAAAAACAAACGGACCGAAAAACTATTCAATATCATACACCGGCAATTGGGAAACATGCAGAAATGTAGAAAAAAAACAATGCAATTTAGGCATTACCGGAATATCAGCCTCAACAACCGAAAAAAATACAAGTATTTCAATTAAGTTTAAAGAAGATTATATTCATTATGATTTTAATAAAATTATTGTTTTTAATAAAATAAACGAAGCAACTTATAAAATTGAACCTGTTGAAATAAATTGTTTATATGAAATTAACGAATTTCCTGAAAAAGGATATACCGAAATAATTACCGAAGATTATTTACAAACAATTAAACTGAAATTTGTTCAAACAGATACGATTCAAAATAATTTTACATTATACGGTATTTATTTAGAAAATGATAATCCCGGGGTTGTATATAACGATGTCGGAATTAACGGAGCAAGCGTACCTTCCTTTTTAAAATGTAACTTACTGGAACAGCAAACAGAAGTTCTTAAACCCGATTTAGTTATTCTGTCACTCGGAACAAACGACACATATACTACAAATTTCCGCCCCGATTATTATAAAAATAATTACATGCAACTTATTAAAAGCATTAAAAAAGCCTCTCCTGAAACTGCAATTTTATTTACAGTGCCAAACGACAGCTATTATCGAAGAAAGAACCCTAACGAAAATACGGCAAAAGCCGAAGATGTTATGTATAAACTTGCCGAAGAACTCGGTTGCGGAGTTTGGGATTTCTATAAAATCATGGGAGGTTATAACTCAGCTTTTCTTTGGCATAAAGAAAAACTTATGCAAAATGATTTAATTCATTTCACAAAAAAAGGTTATCAAATTAAAGGCGATTTGCTTTTTAGTGCAATTTTGAAAGCTTACGGTAATCACATTGATTATATTAATAAATTATAGTTTTTATATTTGCAGCCGTTAATTTATGGATGACTTTTTAAGAAATATTTTCCTCTTTAATAAAGATGCTCCTTTAATCTTTACACGCTTCTATTTTTGGGCATTTTTTGCTGTTGTATTGGCATTATATTCTATTGTTTATAAGAAAGAAAAGCCTCGAAATGCTTATTTATTTCTTGTAAGTTTATTTTTCTATTACAAAACAAGCGGAATATTTTTTCTTTTATTAATATTTTCAACAATTGTCGATTTTTTTATAGGAAAAGCTATTTACAAATCAGATGTTAAGCTGAGGAGAAAACTTTTGGTTGCTTTAAGCGTAACGGTAAACCTTTCTGTTCTAGTTTATTATAAATATTCAGGTTTCTTTACGGAAAGCATTAATTACCTTTTCGGAATGCAGCTTGAACCGGTTGATTTGCTGGCAAAAT
Source organism: Bacteroidales bacterium (assembly GCA_021648725.1). Classification (NCBI taxonomy): domain Bacteria; kingdom Pseudomonadati; phylum Bacteroidota; class Bacteroidia; order Bacteroidales; species Bacteroidales bacterium. The sequence continues at coordinate 59,502 of JAKISF010000004.1, forward strand.
GGACAAATCAATTTGCCGGAACACATTTTACGATTGATAAAATTATTCTTCCGGTAGGTATATCATTCTTTACATTTCAAACCATAAGTTACTCGATTGATATTTACCGAAAAAAACTAAAACCGGTTAACAGCATAATAGATTTCGGATTTTATGTTTCATTTTTCCCGCAATTAGTTGCGGGCCCAATTGTAAGAGCAGCTGAATTTATTCCGCAATTGTATAAAAAATACAGCATTACAAAAGCCGAATTCGGAATTGCAATTTTTATGATTTTAAACGGCTTACTGAAAAAACTTGTAGTTGCCGATTATATTGCCGTAAATTTTGTTGACCGTGTTTTCAGCAACCCTACAACATACGGAGGTTTTGAAAATCTTATGGCACTTTACGGATATTCTTTGCAAGTTTATGCCGATTTTTCCGGTTATACCGATGTTGCAATCGGTGTTGCTCTGCTGATGGGATTTCGCTTACCCGTTAACTTTAATTCGCCCTACAAAGCTTTGCATACAGGCGAATTTTGGAAACGTTGGCATATTTCATTATCAACTTGGCTCAAAGATTATTTATACATTCCGCTGGGAGGTAACCGCAGAGGTAAAGTAAGAACAAATTTTAATTTAATGCTGACTATGTTGCTCGGAGGATTGTGGCACGGAGCAAGTTGGCAATTTGTTATTTGGGGCGGTTTAAACGGAATTGGGCTGGTTGTTTATAAATATTGGAGACAAATAAGTCCGTTTAAAGACAGCAAAACTTGGGCAGTACGATTTTATGCCATATTTTTAACCTTTAATTTTATAACGGTAACACGTATTTGGTTCAGAGCCGAAACTATGCAAGCTGCAAACAGCATTATGCACCAAATTACAACTGCATTTAAATTTTCGCAAATAGGAGAAGTTATTATTGCATATAAAAATATTTTTGGAGTAATGCTTGTTGCAATGATTATTCACTGGTTGCCGGTTAAAGTAAAAAACGTTTATAAAAACATTTTTATAAATTCGCCGCAATGGGCAAAAGCAACCGTTGTTGTTTTAGCGGTATTACTAATTTGGCAAGCTCGAACTGCTGATTTACAGCCCTTTATATATTTTCAATTTTAAATGATTTAAGATGCCTTCTGACGAAAATAACAACTTACCCGACAAACTTATTTACACAAAAGAAGTTATTGAATTTGTTACCGTTGCAAATGAATATTGTTTGCTTATTGAAAGTTTAAACGTTCTTACACGAGAACAGTTTATTGAACAAGCATATAAATTATTGACTTTACTTCATTTAAAAGCTGTTATTTTACCAAAACCGAAAAACATAATAAATGCCGAAACTGAAACCTTTATAACGGAAGCCGATTGGCATTTTATTGATACCGGAATTTCGACAAAACTCGGCAGCCTTGAAACATTTAATGATTTAATTGAACCTGCAACACCCGATAGTCCGGTAAATATAAGTTTATCGGAATGTTTAACGGATACTTACCAAGATTTAAAAGATTTTACGCAATTATACCAATTCGGAAACGAAGAAGCAATAACTGAAGGGCTTTGGGAATGTAAAAATAATTTTGAGCAAATATGGGGTTCTCGAATTATTATTGTTCTGAAAGAATTTCATAATTTATTATACGGGAACATTGATTTAGCAACCGAAGAAAATAAAGATAAAACTGAAATTCAAAAAGGCGATTCAAAAAATTGGCTTGATGAGATTTTTGAAAATTAAATTTTTTGTTCCTTCTTGTTTCCGTTAGTCTGTTTTAGTTCTTACAACCCTGAAACCGACATACAAATTCTTTTTATCTTCTTCCAAAAATGAGCGTCTCGTAATTTCAATATGTATCATTTTATCTCTTCTGGAACCGCCTCTGAAAACACGCTTAGAACCCACATCAAGTCCTTTGGGATTTATTGAATCAGATTTTGCATAATAATTCTCACCGTAATAATCCCAACACCATTCTGCAATATTCCCGGTCATATCATATAAACCGAGTTCGTTAGGCAGCAGTTCCCCTGATTTATGCTCAAGCCCTTTATAAGTATCACTGAACCAGGCAACTAAAAAAGGGCTATTACTTCCGCTGAATCTGTAATCTTTTGAGCGATGCCCGCCTTTTGCGGCATACTCCCACTCAGCTTCTGTAGGTAATCTGTAACCGTTCGAATTAAAATTACAAGTTACCTTAAAAATACCTTCTTTTTTGTTTCTTTCAATATCGTAGGCTTTATCGAAACCGTCTCTTCTGCTCAACCAATTACACATCATTACAGCTCTTTGCCAAGTTATATTTGATGCAGGAAATTCAGTCATTCCGTATGGTTCACTGTATCCTGCAACATTGCAAAAAGCAGAATAATCATCGTAACCTATTTCATATTGAGAAATATAAAAGTCACTTAAGGTAACTTCATGCTTTGGGCTTTCGTCTTTAAACAAATCATTATCGGAACCCATTTCAAAAGTTCCGCCTTTTACGGAAACCATTTTTATTTCCTTTTGAGAAAAACTTATACCTGTAATCAGTATTGAAATAATAATTAATCCTGTTCTAAAAAGCTTATTCATGTTATGATTCTGTCAATTTTATGTAATTAATACAAATTCCTTGCCTTAAAATTATTTTTTATCATTTTTAAACTTCCTTTATTAAAAACTTTTTCATATTTATTCTGTTCCTTAATATCATTAAAATATTTTTGGGAAATTCTTTCTCCTGTTTGTTTATTTACATAAAACATCATCGGCTCTTTTTTTTCTTTGCTTACAAAACCTAAGTTTTTAAATGCTTCTCCCCCGCCCCAATCTAAATCAATATAGGTCATTACAGTATCGGGCTGATAATCTTTAATATATGCAGATAAAAGTTTATCAAATCCTCCTACAACGGTACAGTAATTTTTATTGCAAAATCTTAGTAATTCAACAGAACGACTTCCGTTTTGAAATCGTCTTTGCCCCGCAAAAGTGATTATACCGTACAAGCGATTTTTGTAAAATAAGCCGTATTTTACTTTGGATTTTACGGAGCCGTATAAATGATTTTCTTTAAGAAATAAATTTGCAACAGGTTTGTCAATTTTCTTAACTGTGCATTCCCTTGCATAAACTCTCGTGCTTAATTTTAAAATTGAAATAATCTTGCTTTTTACTATTTCAGGATTTTTAATCCACCAATCTTCATATACAATAAATTTGTTGTTTGTTTTGTCGGCTTTTGGGTATTTTTCATAAGGTAAAAAAATGAACTTTTCTTTTACGGATAAATTCAAATTATTTTCAGAAATAATCAAATCAAGAAAATCTGTAAATTCATTTATTGTTTCCAACTTTTAACTTTCTACTTTTAACTATTGACTTTCTACTTAAGTATAAGTAATTTTTCATATTTTTCGGCAATATCTCCGGTTGATGAACGAAGTTTTACTCTGTAAACATAAACTCCTCTTCCTATTCTGTTACCGAAATCGTCGGTTCCGTCCCAAGGATAAGGTCCTGCTCTGTATCCGTCAGCCAAAAAGCTTGATTCGATTGTTTTTACTAACTTTCCGGAAACGGTAAAAATTTGTATCAGAACGTCAATGTCGGTTCCGGCTTGATTGTGTTCAAAATAAAAATCGGTGTGCGTGGTAAACGGATTGGGATAATTAAGTAATCTGTCAATTGTTAAATTACCTGCTTCAATAACCAAAAATTCAATATATTCTTCAGAAGAATTATTATAAACATCCCAAGCTTTAAACTTTAGTGTGTGCTCTCCCTGTTCCAAATTAAATAAGAAATGTTCGAGCGAACCGCTTTTATATGTATCTTCATCGGCTCTGTAATCATCATTCATTACAATAATATTTTGAATGTCGTCATCCAAAATGCCCGTAATATCATGTCCTATTCCTCCGGAAGCGGTGTTTATTCCGTGTTCATCAAAAAGTTTTGCATAAATTCTCGGATTAACATCTGTCATTCCGCCCGAAACAAAATTTTCGTCATTCATATATAAACTGATTTCGGGTCCTGTATTATCTTCTTCATAATCATCGGAAATATCGCCTGCCAAAAAATCAAACGAATAACCTTTTGCATCAATTGTACCGTTATGAGCATAATAACTTACTTTTCCGGTATCAACATTGAGGGCAATATCTTTCGGGACAATAAATTCAAAGTCGAAATCTCCGTTTGTAATACTTGCGGCACCTTTATAAACTGTATTATCTCTTGTTTCATAAGTGTATGCACCTATTCCGTTATTATCTTGAGTTGTAACTGTTCTTATTTTGTCGTAAACTGTCGGATAAACTATACCGTTAAAATTAGTGAGTTTATTACCGTTTTTATCTTGTAATTCGCCTGAAAAAGATGCAAGACTTAGAGCTTTTAAAGTATCAATTTCAGAAACGGGATGTCCGTTTATTGTTTTTGTAATTACTTTATTTTCTGCTGCAAATCCGAGATGCAGTGCAGGATCTCCCATTAAAAAGAAAATTAAGTTGTTATCATGGTCTTGATTAACTTTTGTTATTCTGATAATATCTCCGAGACAATATCTTTCACCGGACTCAAAACTTCCGAACATATTCTTATACAGTTCTTTTGTTAATTGACCGTTTGAGCTTATCCAAGCAATTCTTGCTGTTGTGAACAGGGCAATTGCTCCGCCTTCGGGGTTTAAAAACACTCTTTCTCCTGCTGATGTGAACTTATAATCGTCAAATCTTGTAAACTCACAAGTAGCTGTTACAAATAACGGTAATTTATCAAAATTCTTCCAGTCATTAATTTCGCTTATGGTAACAATTCTTTCATGGGCAAGACCGTTTTCACCTCCGTGCCCGACATAATTTACCAACAAAGTTCCTTTTTGTATTCTGTTTGTAATTGCCTTGTTAACATCAGGGTATCTTTCACCGCCGGATTCGGTATATTGGGTATATGCATCAAAATATATTTTTTCAATATTAAATACGGGAAAAGCAGTATCGACATAATTTGTTAGTGCCTCAGTTTGTATCATATGAATATTTGCATCCTCGTCATCAGCAATAAAACATAATTGGTTTCTCCAATCACTGAAAGTTTCAGCATTGACATATCGTTTAATTTTTGCAATATGTTCACTTGCCTCTTGAACGGAAGTAACAGGAATACGTCCTATGCCGATATCCAAAAGACCTTCAGGTCTTGTTCCGACATCCCCCTCATTATCATCCAAATAACCAAAAAAATCATCGGTTACATCAGAATTTCCGAGACCTTCGGAAAACTCTTGTTGATAGGTTATCATAAAATTTCCGTTTATTCCTTCGCCGGATTTGTTATCATAAGAGCCGTCACCAAACAACAACAGATATTTTAATTTATGTTCGGGCGATTTGTCATATACCATTTTTACATAATCTCTTATTGCTGAAAAATCGGGAGCTCCTGATGAAAACTCATTATAAACCTGCTGTTGTGTTACAACTTTTATCGACATATTATCCATTGTTTCATGCAAATCTTTTAATTCATTTGCTTGCGGTAAAAAATCCGGATAAGAAATAATTATCATGTCTGTATTGCCTGAAGTTGCATGCAGGTTTTGATTTTCAACATCTTTAACATCATTTAAGTCTGGTTTCAAAAAAACGGTTTTATCAAAAGCTGTAAATTCTTTTAAATTTGAGCTTTCAAGTTTAAAACTTTGAGAATTACCTTGTACTGTGGCATTTACCCTTCTCGGTTTAGTTTTATCTGTAATATCCCAAATAGTAACGGAACTTCCGGCATTACTTATATTATATCTTGTAACATTTCCCGCTCCGTATGTTTCGGAACTTCGAAACGACATCTGCCCGCTTGTAAATCTCAACTCACTTTCAGCGTTAATGAAAAAATAATCTAACCAAGATTGTGTTGCAGGGGAAGTACTGCTAAAATTAATATTAACCGTAATATTATCAGAATTTCCGGTATTAAAATCAAATACGGTTGATGATCTGTCGGCTAAATCATAATCAAAAAAATTACTGAAATTAATATTTTGAGATGTACCGTTTACACTTACGTCAAAATATGAACTTGAAGATGTCGAAGCTGCAAAAACATTAATTTTTGCATTCTGATTATTAAGCAAGTTAGGTAATAATAATGTAAAACTCTGACTATTGTCTATATCAAAAGATTCTCCGTATAATCTTCTGCCGGTTTCGGCAATATTATATAAATCCTTCTCATGCACGGCATAAGATGAATAACTGTTTACATTATGTGTTTCCGGCAAAGAAGATTGATTTTCTATTTTTATAGTATTATTATATCCGGTATTTACATCCGAAGTTAAAAAATAATAAGAGTAATCTGAATAATAATGATTTACGGGTTCAAAAATGTTTTCCGATTCATTATAGTCCCAACGATCAGGTCCTTGTGCATAAAAAATAACCGAATTATTTTCTTTTAAAATGTCGTTTTCAACCAAATCATCCGGGCGTTCGTCTCCGGCAATCATCGGTAACCATCCTGTTGCATTTCCGAATATTCTTACATTTTCAGGATTAGTAATACCTATATTTTGCAACTCATCGTATGTTAATTTATAGATTCCGCTTTCCTGTATTTTTATTCGCTTCCATGTTCCCGAACTCAATATTGAATTATCGGCATATATTTTTTTGGCTTTATTATATTTTAATGTTTGCTTTACAACTTTCAAATCAAAGCCGACTATTTTTTCATACAACCCTGTTGTTTTATTTTTTCTGACAGCAGAAAAATTATACTTTATATAAGGTACTCCTCTTGCAAAAAACATTTTTGACTTAAATTCAAAATCATTTGATAACTTTTCAAGATATTTTACACCTGTTAATTCCTCGTTTGACAAAGCAATAAATTTAATGTTTTCAGGTTTTAAAGAATAGCTATAGTTTCCGTTGTAGTATTTATCAATATTTATTTTGTTTCCGTAATAAGGCAACATATTTTTATCATATAATATATTATCAAAATCAAGTAAAGTATAGCTGTTAGTTGAGTCGATTATTTGCTTATTCTTTTTCCAGTTAATTTTTTCGGAAAAAGTTTGAGAAAACACAGAATTATTAACAATAACAAAAGGTATTATTAATAATATCACTAATTTTATATTCTTTATAATCATTTTCAGATGTTTGTTTTGTCAAAAAAAGGCAATTATTATATTTTTGTAAAACGCTGTTTTATACTATTGAGTATATTTTTAGCTCTTTTTTATTCCGTAAACGCTCAAGAAATTACTTTCTCTGATCCTTATTCTGAAAAAATATTATTTAACCCTGCATATTCAGGTCTTAATGAATGTGCTGAAATTAACTTAACTTACCGTAAAACATTTTTTAATGACTTGTACAGTTCTTCATATAATCAATACTTTAAAAAATATAACAGCGGTATCGGTTTTATTATATCAGATTTCAGGCAAGGAAACAACGCAATTAATAATCTGAAAACTGATTTAATTTACACTTACAAACTCAATATAGGCAATAAAAAGATACTGAATACAGCTATTCAAATAAGTTACATCCAACAAAACATAAATACGGATAACTTAATATTTAATAATCAAATTGACCCTGTTAACGGTGTTATTTATGAAACATCGGGAGAAACTTTCTTTAAAACCTATAAAGATTATGACTTCTCAATAGGAAGCACATACATCTCAGACAAATACAGGTTTGGATTATCTTTACATCATATTGATAAAATATTCAAAAAAAATAATCCCGGAATAATAAATACCGGATATACAATTCATATTGGCAAGGTTTTTTCTGTAAGAAAAAGAACTAATCAGAAATATTTTAATATATTTACACCGGAATTTATTTATAATTATCAAAACAACTCTCATCAAATTATATATGGATTTAATATAATTAATAACATTTTTTTAACAAGAATTTTTATAAAACACAATTTATTATTTAACTCAGTTTCGAGCATATTTACATTAGGGCTGAATTACAAAAACATAAGAATATCATACACTTACGATATGTTAATGACAAAATACATTTCTCTTCCGACAGGAGGAAATCAACTATCTATAAGATATAAATTTAAGTGCAGAAAAAAAAGAAATATTAAAAACACAATATTTTGTTCAAATATTTAGTTATATTTGTGAATTGAAAAATTAATTAAAAACAGGTTATTAAATGTAAGGAGTATAGATATTGTGCTGATTTTCAAAATATAAAAAATCAGTTCTCTATGCAAATTCCGTCTGATTATTGAAAAAAATAAAAAAAAAACAGATGAAAATGAAATTTTTATTTCCGATTGCAGCTTTTGTAGGTATGGCTTTAATTTTTAGTTCATGCGGCGGCGGCAGCAGTTCAACAGGACGAGTAGGTCTCGGAACCCACTCAACAACTACAGGTTGGATGTATAATAATACTGAAAACGGAGGATTTGAAGTATCAACTTTTAATGAACAAAAAACCGGTCCCGGTCTTGTTTTTATTGAAGGCGGTGCTTTTCAAATGGGACGAGTAGAACAGGACATAATGTATTCATGGAATAATCTTCCCAGAAGATCTACTGTATCCTCATTTTATATGGACGAAACAGAAGTAAAAAATGTTGACTATTTAGAATATCTTTATTGGCTGAATAAAGTGTTTATTGATATGCCTCAAATATATCAAGACGCATTACCTGATACTTTAGCTTGGAGAAGAAAGTTAGCATATAATGAACCGTTTGTAGAGTATTATTTCAGATCACCTATGTATTATACATATCCGGTTGTCGGAATAAATTGGATACAAGCAAACAAATATTGCGACTGGCGAACCGACCGTGTTAACGAACAAATTTTAGTTGACGAAGGAATCCTTCGCTTTACTCCTGACGATCAAAACGGTGCAGAAAACTTTAATACCGAAGCATATTTTGCAGGACAGTATGATATAGGAGTTGAACGTGGTTTACCAAGCTTAAGCGGAGACGGAGAAAGAAGAGTAAAAATGGAAGACGGAATTTTATTACCGAAATATCAATTACCTACAGAAGCTGAATGGGAATATGCAGCTTTAGCTCTATTAGGAAATTCAAAAGATTCTCCCGAAAGAATATGGTCACACAGATTGTATCCTTGGAACGGACATTATCTAAGAAGAGACACCAAAAACGAATTAGGTCGCTTTATGGCAAACTTTAAAAGAGGAAGAGGAGACATGATGGGTGTTGCAGGTGCACTAAATGATAACGGGTCTATAACAGTACCGGTTGATTCTTATTGGCCGAATGATTTTGGGTTATTTTGTATGGCAGGAAACGTAAACGAATGGGTAAGAGATGTATATAGAGCAAACTCATCGCAAGATGTTGATGATTTTAACCCTTTCAGAGGTAATATATTTATGGTAAAAGAAAAAGATGCAGACGGAAATTATGTTGCAAAAGACAGCCTCGGACAAATGAAATATCGATTAATGACTGATGAGGAAAGTATGGGAAGACATAATTACCAAAGAGCATATAATGTTAATTATAAAGACGGTGATGTCCAATCAAGCGTTGTTGACGGCGATTGGTTAAGAGAAGACGACCCCGGATCTTCAAGAATGTATAAACAAGGTAATGAAAACGGTGTAGGAATGAGTTCTATGGTAACTGATAAATCCAGAGTTTATAAAGGCGGCGGATGGAGAGACAGAGCATATTGGTTAATACCCGGAAACAGAAGATTTCTTGATGAAAAAGAAGCTAGAGATGATTTAGGTTTCAGATGCTCTATGATTAGACTCGGAAGCCCCGGCGGGAATTAAAAAATTAAACTAAATATAATAAAAGACCTCTATTTGAGGTCTTTTTTTTATATTCGCATTTTTAAAATTATAATGAAAATCTCGGAACTTTATAATATCTTCTTAAATAACCCGAATATATCAACCGACAGCAGAACAATTAAAAACGGAGATATATTTTGGGCTTTAAAAGGAGATAATTTTGACGGAAGTCAATATGTAAATCTTGCAATTCAAAAAGGAGCATCTTTTGCAATAACCGATAATACAAAATATCTAAATAAAAAAAAATGTATTGTTGTTGAAAACAGTTTAATATCTCTCCAAGAATTAGCAGCATTTCACAGAAAAAAATTAAAAATTCCGATTATTGCCATTACGGGAACGAACGGAAAAACAACAACCAAAGAGTTAATAACACATGTTCTGCTGAAAAAATATAAAGTTAAATCTACGACCGGAAACTTCAATAATCATATAGGAGTGCCTCTTACATTACTTTCATTCGACAAAACAACAAAAATAGGAGTTGTTGAAATGGGAGCAAATCACCCCGGAGAGATTGAAACTCTTTGTAATATTGCTGTTCCGGATTACGGTTTAATAACAAATATAGGAAAAGCACACCTCAAAGGTTTCGGGTCATTCAACGGGCTTATTAATACAAAAAAAGAACTGTATCAATCAATCGAAAAGAATAAAGGAATAATTTTTTTAAATGAAGATAATAAACTTTTAACAAACCTGCTTGCCTCGCAAAAAACCGTAAATTACGGCACAAATAAAAATGTTTTTTGCAAAGGGAAACTAATAGCTTCTGACCCTTTTGTAAATATAATAATTGATAATGTAAAAATTAAATCAAAGCTTATAGGCAGCTTTAATTTTGAAAACATTTTAGCTGCTGCTTGTATCGGAAAATATTTTAAAATTGAGATAAATAAGATAAAACAAGCAATCGAAAATTATATTCCTGAAAATAACAGATCTCAAATAATAAAAAAAGACTCCTTAAATATTATACTTGATGCATACAACGCTAACCCTACAAGTATGTCTTTGGCAATTGATAATTTTATAAATATTAAGCAAGAAAATAAAGTTCTTATTTTAGGAGATATGTTCGAGCTCGGAGAATATGCACAAGAAGAACACACAAATATTTTAAAAAAGTTGGTAAAACTTAAACAAAAAAACAATAAAACACGTATATATATAGTCGGGAATATTTTCCGTTCCGTTTATTCGGAAAAATATCAAAATGAAAACATAGAATCATTTCAAACAACTGACGAATTAATAAATAACCTTTCAAATATTAAGTTTAATAAATCTTGGTTTTTAATTAAAGGTTCCAGAGGCATGAAATTAGAAGAAACCATAAAATATATTAATGCACATTAATGTGCAACCAAAGTCTTACTAAGCAATCTTATACTTGTATTTAAATTAAAATGAAATGAAGAAAAACCTACTTATACTGACACTGTTATTTTTTGCTTTCACAGCATCCTCACAAGAATATATCTTTAAATTCAAAGTAAGTTCAAAAGAAGAGCTAAAAGTATTAACTGAAGTTATCTCAATTGATAATTATAAAAACGGTGAAGTTACTGCCTATGCAAATCCAAAACAATTTGAAAAATTCAAATCTTTAGGTTATAAATATGAAATATTGCCCCACCCTTCACAAGGCAAAGTAATTAATATGGCAACTACCGTAGCAGAAATGGCAAATTGGGACAGATATCCTACTTATGACGTATATGTTCAAATGATGCAAGATTTCCAAACAAACTTTCCTGCTTTATGTGATTTAGATACAATCGGTTACAGCCAAAACGGACGATTAGTTTTAGTACTGAAGATATCTGATAATGTTGCAACACACGAACAAGAACCTGAATTTTTCTATACATCAAGTATGCACGGTGATGAAATTACAGGTTTTGTTTTAACCTTAAGATTAGCCGATTATTTATTATCTAACTACGGAACAAATACAGAGGTAACAAATATTATAAATAATTTTGAATTATATATAAATCCTGCTGCAAATCCGGACGGAACATATAACGGAGGAAATACTACCGTTGCAAGTGCAGTAAGAAGCCTTGCAAACGGACAAGACCCGAACAGAGATTTTCCCGATCCGAGAATAGGAGCAAATACACCTTACAGCCAAGAAACACAAGATATGATGGACTTTGTTTCTGCACATCATTTTGTTATGTCTGCAAATTTTCACGGCGGAGCAGAAGTAATGAACTACCCTTGGGATACATGGACTACTGCAGATAATGCAAATGTTGATGCAAATTGGTTTGAACAGATTTGCACAAATTATGTTCAAACTACACGACTTATTAACTCAAGTTATATGACAGATACTTATGCCGACGGAGTAACCGAAGGAGGAGATTGGTATGTTATTACAGGAGGAAGACAAGATTATATGACTTATTTTCAACACTGCAAAGAAGTTACAGTAGAATTATCGTCTGTCAAATTGCTGTCAACAGATTTACTGCCTGCATATTGGAACTACAACAAACAAGCACTGTTAGACTACATCAAAGAAGCAAATTACGGAATTAACGGAACAGTAAAAAACATCAACGGCGACCCGCTTGATGCTAAAATTGAAATAACGGCACATGATAAAGATAACTCATGGGTAGCTACAGACCCTGCAAATGGTGACTACTACAGGCTTATTGCTCCCGGAACTTATGATGTTACATATTCTTCATTCGGATATATTTCTCAAGTGCACACCATTACTGTTACCGCTTGGAAAACAACAGTTATTAATGATGTTGTTTTGTTGCAAGCTGCAAATGTAAATATTTCAGGAACCGTTACCGAAAACGGAACAGGCAACCCTTTGCAAGGTGTAAAAATTGAAATACTTAACACAACTGTTACTCCTGTATATACTGCTGCCGACGGAACCTACACTATTAATAATGTACCTGAAGATATTTATGATATTAAAGCCACACTAACCGGTTATACTTCCGTAACCAAAACTATTGATATTTCTACAACAACTGTAATTGATTTTAGTCTGTCAATCAGTAATGCAATAAGTTTTGAAACCGATGTTCCTTCAATATTCACTTTCAGCGGTAATTTACCATGGACAAGAGTAACTCCTGAAGCCTATGACGGAATCTATTCAATGAAATCAGGTGCAATTACAGACAACCAAACTTCTGTTATGCAAACAGAGCTAAATATTACAACTGCCGGGAATATCAGTTTCTATAAAAAAGTATCTTCCGAATCCAACTGGGATTTTTTAAAATTCTATATTGACGGAACAGAACAAGGAAGTTGGTCCGGCGAACTTGCCTGGAGCCAAAATTCTTATGCTGTATCAACCGGAATACATACTTTCACTTGGGAGTATTCCAAAGATGCTTCTGCTGCAAACGGAAGTGATTGTGCTTGGGTTGATTTCATAGAATTCCCTGAATACCAGCAGGCTGCAACATATACAGTAACATTTAACGTTACCGACGGAACAAACCCCATTCAAAGTGCAAATGTCAATTTTAATTCTCAAAACATATCTACAGATGCAAGCGGACAAGCAATTTTTTCAAATGTTAACCCGGGTTCTAATTTACCTTGGACTGTTTCAAAAACAGGCTACAATACAGAAAACGGTACGGTAACAATTATTGACGGAGATGTTATACAATCAGTTACTCTGACAGTAACTGTAACATATACAGTTACATTTAATGTTGATGACGGTACAAATCCGATTGAAAATGCTGTTGTCAATTTCAATTCACAATCTGTTAATACTGATATAATCGGACAAGCAGTTTTCACAAACATAAATGTTGTAAGTAACAGTCCTTACTCAATCACAAAATCAGGATTTAATACTTATGACGGTTTTATTTCCGTTGTTGACAATGATGTTATTGAAAATGTTTCAATGTCAGAAACATCATACACAGTTACGTTTAATATTACCGACGGCACAAATCCGATTGAAAATGCAAATATAAACTTTAATACAGAAGATATTTTAACAGACATAAACGGACAAGCAGTTTTCACCAATGTTTTGCCGGGTAATAATTTAGCATACACAATTACAAAAAATAATTATAGTACATTCAGCGGACAATTAGACGTAAACAATCAAGATGTTATAATGAATATTCCTTTAACATCTGTATCTGTTGATGTTTTATTATCTTTATCAAGCATAAAAATCTCGCCGAATCCGTTTAATGAATTTACAACTTTTGAATTTTCAGTAAAAGAAAGTTCTTCTGTATTCTTAGGAATTTATTCTTATAACGGTCAATTAATAAAAATATTAGTTAATGAAACCCTTAATGCCGGGCTTCATAAAGTTACATGGAACGGAACAGATGCAAACAACAAATCGCTTTCAAACGGTTTGTATTTTTGCAAACTTATTTATTCCGGAACATCTAAATCTGAAAAAATAATTTTAATAAGATAACTGACTTTTCGGTCAAATTATAAAGCTTTTAAGCATAGTTGTTTAAAAGCTTTTTTTTTGCTTCGGTCGAAAATTTATTTATTTTAGCCGACTTATTTAATTAATTATATAAAAAGATTTGAATATGGATAAAAAAGATGCAATAAAAGGCGGAGAATTCATCGTCAGAGAAACTACGGCAAATGAAATATTTATTCCCGAAGAATTCGGAGAAGAACCCAGAATGATTGCTCAATCATGTCAAGATTTTTTAGACGCAGAAGTTATTCCTAATTTGGACAAATTAGATGCTCACGAAGAAGGTTTAATGCCCTCAATTCTAAAAAAAGCCGGAGAATTAGGTTTGTTAGGAATTTCAATACCGGAAGAATATATGGGTTTCGGACAAGATTTCACAACTTCTATGCTTGTTGCTGATGTTCTCGGTGCCGGTTATGCATTTTCTGTTGCTTATTCTGCCGATACAGGAATAGGAACTTTACCTATTATGTATTACGGTAACGAAGAGCAAAAACAAAAATATTTACCCGGATTGGCAACCGGCGAATTGCTCGGAGCATATTGTTTAACTGAGCCGGGAGCAGGTTCCGATGCAAATTCCGGTAAAACAAAAGCTGTACTTAACGAAGCCGGAACACACTACATTCTTAACGGGTCCAAAATGTGGATAACCAACGGAGGGTTTGCTGATGTTCTTACAGTATTTGCAAAAATTGATGATGACAGAATTCTTAGTGCATTTATTGTAGAAAGAGATTATCCTGGTATTACTTTTAATACGGAAGAACATAAAATGGGTATTAAAGGCTCTTCAACAGTCCAAATTTTCTTTAACGATTGCGAAGTTCCCGTTGAAAATCTTCTCGGAAACAGAGGTGACGGTTTCAGAATTGCCTTAAATATTTTAAACCTCGGAAGAATTAAACTCGGAGCAAATGTTATAGGTGCTGCAAAAATCGCCATAAATCAATCTGTTCAATACTCTAATGAAAGGAAACAATTTAAAACTCTTATTTCTAACTTCGGTGCAATAAAATATAAGCTTGCTCAACAAGTTATAAAAACATTTGCAAACGAAGCTGCAGTTTACCGTATGAGCAAAAATGTTGATGATGCGGTAAAAAGAAATATTGCAAACGGAATGGAAAAAGGACAAGCAAATGTTGAAGCACAAAGAGAATTTGCAATTGAAGCAGCACTAATAAAAGTTTTCGGTTCTGAAATGTTAGATTATGTTGTAGATGAGGGTGTTCAAATTCACGGAGGCATGGGATATTCAGCCGAAACGCCAATTGAAAGAGGTTACAGAGATTCCAGAATTAACAGAATTTTTGAAGGAACTAATGAGATTAACAGAAATGTTACAGCCGATACTTTAATTAAAAAAGGACAAAAAGGTGAAATCCCTATTTTTGAAGAAGCTGCAAAAATAACGGCTTCATTAGATAAAATTCCTGAAAGCCCTCAATTTAAAGGAGAGTATTTTGAAGATGCAAAAATGACTGTTGCAAATTTTAAAGCTGCATTTTTAATGTTAATTGATGCTGCTCAAAATAAATTCGGACGTAAACTTTCGCGTGAACAAGAAATATTATTCAATTTCTCTGATATTATTATGGAATCTTATGTTGCCGAATCTTTATATTTAAGAGTTCAAAAATTACAAGATTTAAAAGGAGAAAAAGGAAGTATTTACAAAGATATTTTGGATGTTTATTTATTTGACTCGTCACATGTTGTATATAAAAACGGACTTGAAGCAATCTATTCATTTGTTGACGAAGCAGACCAATGCAAATATATTAAAGCCTTAAGATGTTTTACCAAAGTTAAAGGCGTAAATGTAAAAGATGCAAGAAGAAGAATTGCCGACAAACTTATTGATGATAATAAATACACATTCTAAGTAGTTGTTAATAAAAATATTAATGCCGGGTTTAACCGGCATTTTTTTATATCATTAAACCACAATAAGGTTTATCAAATATAAAGATCAAACTTATCGGCATCATTTGCAACAGGAAATTTCTTTCTGAAAGAATCTAACTCTTCGAAATCCAAAGAAATAGTTTCAACAGATTCATGGTGTGCTTTAGTCTTACTTATAATATTCCCTTTGGGGTCAATAACAGCAGAATCTCCCGAATGATAAATTCCGCTTCCGTCCTCGCCTACTCTGTTTACTCCTACAACATAGCATTGATTTTCAATTGCTCGTGCTTTAAGCAAGGTTTTCCAAGCATCATTCCTGCGTTCGGGCCAATTTGCAATATAAATTAAAACATCGTAATCCTGTTTATTTCTGCTCCAAACAGGAAATCTTAAATCGTAACAAATCAACGGTTTAAGTTTCCAATTATTTATATTTGTTATTATTGATTTTTTGCCTGCCGAGTAGTATTTATCTTCGCCGGCAAATGTAAATAAATGTCGCTTATTGTATTGAAAGTAGTTTCCGTCAGCTTGCATCCAAATTAAGCTGTTAAAAAAATTACCGTTTTCTTCAGAAATAATACTGCCTGTAATTACGGCATTTTTATTTTTTGCGTGTTCTGAAAGCCAATATATTTGGTGATTATCATATTTTGCAAATTTTTTAGGTTTCATAGAAAAACCTGTTGCAAACATTTCCGGAAGAACAATTAAATCGGTTTCTTCAGTTACAGAATTAATTTTTTCGGAAAAGTGTTTTAAATTAGCTTCAACACCTTCCCAAATCAAATTTGATTGTATAATTGTTACATTCATTTTTTATCATTATCTATAATATATAACAGGTTTTATTTCCGCAGGTTAAATATTAAATAACAAATTTGCCCTTTCTGTATCCCTCCATGCCTCTGTATCGTTCCTTTATTGCATTAATATCTGATTTCATATCTCCCGTTATTTTATGTTCTCCGAGAAATCCTAATGTTTTCGATTTAAAATCAATCAAAGTTAAATATATAGGAACATTTGCAGACACTGCAATTCTGTAAAAGCCGGTTTTCCAATCAGGGTTTGGTGAGCGTGTACCTTCCGGAGTAATTGACAAAATCATTTTCTCTGATTTATTAAATTCCTCTGTCATCTGAGCAATAATACCTCCCGGATATTTTCTGTTTATAGGAATACCTCCCCAATGTCTCAGCAATGCACCCATCGGAAAAAAGAAAAATTCTTCTTTTATCATAATTGTTGCTTTCATATCTACTAACCAATTATACATTTTCCCGTAAATTACATCAAGGAAACTGGTATGCGGAGCAATAACCATAACATATTTCGGAACGTCAGGAATATCTCCTACAACTTTCCACCTGACAATTTTAAAAAATGTTTTAGCCGTAAATCTCTTAAATGATGCCATTATACTTTTTTTAAAGGACAAATATAGCTTTTTTAATAAATAATTGTAATTTTGAGATAATTCAAATTCATAACTTTCTGACAATTTAATACTAAGATAAAATCTGATTCGTTAAGCAAATAATTATATCCCAATTTGATGAAAACAATTGCCGCAATATTTTTCACTTTATTGTTAAGTTCATTTAAAATTTCAAACTTACATCCTGTGCATATATCAATAGTTAATATTGATTACAAAGATTCTGAAAAAACTTTTTTAATTTCAATAAAGTTGTTTACTGACGACTTTGAGAAAATTGTAAACAAAAATTTTAATACAACAATAAACCTCGGCAAAACAAACGAAACAAAAGATTGTAACAAATATATTAACAAGTATATCAAAAAGAACTTCATTTTTAAGGTAAATAAAAAGAACTTATTTAATACAGATGTTTTTGTAAAAAAAGTAAATAAAGATGAAAATTCTACATGGTTATATTATAAAGTCAAATATAATTCAGGAAGAAAAGTAAGTATTTCAAACACAATCTTGAATGATTTATATAATGACCAAAAAAATTTATTTATTTTTACTTTTAAAAATACCCAAGAAGCCTATAAATTTGGAAAAAATAAAACTAACTTTGAATTCTTGATTAAGTAGAAGCCATGCATCAAATTTTTAAATATATAATCTCAATTATTGTAGTGTTGCTAATAACAATTAATGCTTTTGCAACACACAACAGAGCAGGTGAAATTACTTATGAGCATATTTCAGGCAATACATATAAAATAACACTTATTACATATACCTACACTCCGAGCCAAGCAAACGAATCTCGTGATGTATTAACAATGCAGTGGGGAGATGATACATCTTCAGATATACAAAGGATTTCGATAGAATATTTACCCGAAGACATCCAAAAAAACACTTATACAGGCACACATACTTTCCCGGGTGTGGGCACTTATGTAATCGTTATGTCAGACCCTAACAGAAATGAAGGAATAATTAATATCCCGGAATCTGTTACTGTTGTTTTTACAATAAGAACAATTTTAAAAATAGACCCCAATATCGGATATAACAACACACCGGTAATGTTAAATCCTCCTATTGACAAGGCAGCTCTTAATCAAATCTTTATACATAACCCGAATGCTTATGACCCCGACGGAGACAGCATATCTTATAAATTAACAGTTTGCCTCGGAGATAACGGTGTCCCTATTCCGGGTTATACATATCCTATTGCGAGCAATGAATTATATGTTGACCCGATTACGGGAGATTTTGTTTGGAATACTCCCGTTCAGATAGGCGAATATAATGTTGCAATAGAAATTGAAGAATGGAGAAACGGAATAAAAATAGGGAGTATAATCAGAGATATGCAAATTGAAGTTGAAGAAACTGATAACCTGCCTCCCGTTATTCAAGATTTACCTGATTTTTGCATAACTGCCGGGGATAATATTAATTTCAATGTTATTGCTTCCGACCCCGATAATGATGACATTATACTTTCGGCATCAGGCGGTCCGTTTGAATTTACAAACAGCCCGGCAACTTTTCCCGAGATTACCGGCTCAAGCCCTGTTACAGGAACATTTAACTGGAATACAATATGTGAGCATATCAGGAAACAACCTTATAATGTTCTTTTCAGAGCAAAAGATTTAAATCCGGAAGTCGGTTTAACAGATTATGAAACCGCAAACATTGAAGTTGTTGCTCCTGCACCTCAAAATTTAATTGTTTCGCCTGAAAGTAACTCCGTTTTATTAACATGGGATAATTATACCTGTACTAATGCAACAGGATTCCGCATATACCGAAAACACAGCAGTTTCCCATATATACCGGCAAATTGCGAAACCGGTATTCCCGCAGCTTCCGGCTACTCTTTAATCGCCTTCGTTGCGGGTTCAAATATTATAAGTTTTAACGATAATAACAACGGAATCGGTTTACCGCAAGGTTATGAATATTGTTACAGAATTACAGCTTTTTTTGAAGACGGGGCAGAAAGTTATGTGTCAAATGAAGCTTGCACCGAACTAATAAAAGCAGCTCCGATTATCACAGAGACAAGTGTTTCATACACTCATAATCAAGACGGCAGCATTCATATCACTTGGATGCAACCTACTGAATTTGATACGGGTGCTTTCCCGGGACCTTACAAATATGTTCTGGAATCTAACAACACACAAATTTGGGAAAATTTCTCAAACCCTGTTGAAATTCTCGGAATTACGGATACAAGTTATATTGATACAATTATTAACACAAAGGATTTTGCAAAATCATATAAAGTTACCCTGTTCAGCCAAAACGTAAGTAATTGGGAACAAGTCGGAAGTCCTTCATACAGTTCATCACTATTTTTAGAAGGAACTCCCGGCGACAGAAGAATGACAATAAATATTAACGACAATACTCCTTGGACAAATAAAGAATATGTAATTTACAGAAAAAAGTCTGATAATGAGTGCAATACAAATTCACTAACTTATGATTCAATTACAACCGTATCATCTGCACAATACACAGATTACAACTTAAAAAATGATTCAAGCTATTGGTATCTTGTAAAAAGCATAGGAGAATACGATTTAAGTTTTATACCGAAACCTCTGATAAACTATTCACAAGAAATTTGCCTGACACCGCAAGATACAACCCCGCCTTGTCCGGTTAGTCTGATTCTTGAATCTGATTGTGATTTATTTCAAAATTATTTAACTTGGGCTGTTGATTTAAGTTGTTCGCAAGATATTGACAATTTTCTAATTTTCTATTCTGATTCAATTGACAGTCCTTTTCAATTAATAGATACCGTAAAAGATAATACCGTAAGAAATTATATTCATTCTCCGGAAAATTCATTAGGAGCTTGCTATGTTGTTTCGGCACAAGACTCAGCAGGAAACTACATTGAACCTGACAAACTTATAAGAATTTGCATTGACAATTGTAATTATTATGAACTGCCTAATATGTTTTCACCAAATGCCGACGGAATAAATGATTTATTCATTCCGTATCCTTATAAATTTGTTGAAAAAATTGATATGACTATTTATAACCGTTGGGGAAGTCCGGTTTTTGAAACAGAAGACCCTGATATAAATTGGAACGGAATTGATTTTAAGACCAAAAAACCGGTTTCTGACGGAGTGTATTACTATGTTTGTGATGTTTATGAAAAAAGATTATCAGGAATTGTCGTTCGTAATCTTGCGGGTTTTATAAGAATATTCGGTAATACAGGCAATACAAGTAAAGAATAATTTACAGAAAAATGAAAAAACAACTCATTATATCAATTCTTCTGCTGTTATTATTTAGTGTTTCTTATTCTCAAGAAAGTAATATCGATTTATACAAAGAAGTAAAATCTGACATTTATTATAAAAGATTTGAAGACGCAAAAACTAAACTGAATAATCTTATTAAAGAAAACAACCGAGACCAAACAGCATATATGTTACTCGGAGAAACTTTTTTCAAACAAAATAAATATACAGAAGCAGCAAACCAATATAAAAAAGCAATGAAGTTAAACAACAAAATTGCTTCTTATAAAATTGCCGAATGTTATGCATTGCTGAACAGTGAAGTTTCAGCAGTTGAATATTTAAAATTATATTTAAAAACTAATAGCAAAATTCTGCAATCTGAAATTAAACTTAATCCGGCATTTTCAAATATCGAAAATTCAAAATCATGGATTAATTTATGGAAAGGGGAACACTATACTAACTATGAAAAAAGATTAGATGAAGCAAAATATTTGATTTCTAAAGAAAAATATACAGAAGCATTTGATATTACAGATTATCTTTTACATAAAAATAAAAGAAGACATAAAGCACTTGCAATGAGAGGCGATATTTTTATTCATAAGGGTGAATATAAAAATGCTGCAAAAGAATACAGTTTAGCTTCTGAAATAAAAAAGAAAAGTTATCAATATAATAAGAAAGCAGCTCTTGCATATTTTACAATAAAAAAATACAACAAAGCTATAAACTACTGCAATCTTGCAATTAAAAATAATCCTCTTGAAACTGACATTTTATTATTAAAAACAAAAATTGAAATCAATACAAAAAAATACGATGAAGCACAAAATACAATAAACCAATTTTTAAAATATTATCCCGATAATGCCGAAGCATTAAATCTTGCAGGAGCAATCTTATATAATAAACGAAAATATATTGAAGCCTTAGAAAAATTCAACTTATGTTTAAAAAATAATACACCGAAAGCAGAATATTTTATTGGCAGAGCAGATACTTATATGGCAGTTTCAATGTATGAGAACGCAGTATCAGATTATTCAATGGCATTGGATTTAAACCCGAAACTTCCCGAAGTTTATTACAAAAAAGGAATTGCAAACCTTAAAGCTTTTAATAATGAAGATGCATGTGCAGATTTTCATAAAGCAACAGAGTTGGGATATTATAAAGCTAGTGATTATATTGTGAAATATTGCAAATAAAAAAATAAATTTTCTATAAAATTTCATTTACTTTGCCTCAAAATTTAATTAAAATGTCAAATAAAAACGAAATAGATTTAATTGAACTTCTTATTAAAGTATATTTATACCTTAAAAAATATATTTGGGTTTTGATTATTGCAATCAGTATCGGAGTAATTTTTACCGTAATAAAATCAAAGTCGCGAAAAGCAACATATATTTCATCAATGGTGCTTAAAACAAAATCGGAAAATGATTTTATGTACACTTTTACATTCAGGGAGTTTCAAAACAGATTTCAAAAAAACCCCGGAGAATTAATCGTAAAAATAATAAGTTCAGCTAACGAACTAAGAAAAAACGGAAACTTGAAAGCCTTGTCAAAACGAATGGAATTAACAGAAGAACAAGTAAAAAAAATAAGTTCAATAACTGCAAGTTATAATAATAAAAAAGGCGAAGCAATAAGTAATCTTGTAACAATAAATGCTGTATCAACAAATAAAGACGTTTACAAATATTTATCAAACGGAATAATTAACTATATCAATAACAACAGTTATATTAATGAAAAGAATAAATCAGATTCCATATTCTTAAAACAAGTAATTGCAAAAATTGATATTAAAATAAACGAACTTGACAGTTTACAAACAAAATTTATGAGAAGCGGCAATGTAAAAGATATTTTCATATATAAACAAAACTCCTTTTTTGCAGAAAACATTATGCTCAGCTCTTTAAAAGAAAAACTTATCAAAGAACTGTCCGGAACTAAACAAACACAAATTATTGAAGGGTTTTATTTACCTAAACCTACTAAAAAAAGTATTAAATCTGCTTTGATAATTAATGTAGCCATTTTCGTTTTTATAGCTTTATTTATTATATTCTTCCTTATAATTAACAAAAAAGCAAAACAATATATCAAGAAATAATAGTATTTGTTGTTTTTTCTTTCTCTGTATTATAAATAAAAACAAAATAATTAAAGAAATAAAAGAAAAATACAACTCCGGCTATTGTATTAAACATTGATTCAAATAAGAAGTTAAAAAAAGTCAAGCTTAAAAATATAATAAAAAGTAACTGTCTTTTCCTAAAAGCTCTGATAAATCCGGCAACAAAAATGCCTGTTAATAATATAAAAGCAAAAACGCCAATGGTCATAAAAGTATCTAAAAACTGGTTATGAGCATTATAGCCTATTTTGTCAGGTTCGGCAAAATCATATTTTTTATATTCTTCCGAAAACACTTTTTTTATATCACCGATTCCTGCTCCAAGCCAAAAATTATCTTTTGTAACTTTTATTGCTGTTTTCCATAAACCTACTCTTGCCGGAGGCTTTGTCTGTGATACATTTTCGTGCAATAAATACTTAACATCATTAATCGAAGATGCTACCCTTTCATGCTTTGACACATAAAAAACAGATATAATAAATACAATACTATAACCTGCCAATAATAAATATTTCCTGCTTCTGTAACTTACAAAAATAATTCTGAAAGCTATTAACAAAACTGCCGAAAGAATACCTGCTCTTGACGACAAAAGAAAAACCGTTAATAACAAAAAAAGAATTGATATATGATATAATATTTTATGATTTGAACGATTAAACCATATCGAATTATCTTTAAAATAAAATAATATTGAAACAGAAAAAACAATATACATACTGAAATATGCCGGATGATGAAACACTGACAAATTAGAATAAAAGAAATAATTACCGCCGTGAGTTATTGATTCCGTAAATCCTTTTTTACCGAGAACGGATGCGTCAAATAATAATTTCCCTTCTGTTATATCTGCCGAATTATAAAATGCAACAACCAAAGACAAAACAGAAACAAACAAAGCAGAAATAACAAATAACTTTAAAAATACTTCTTTATACTTTTTATGAGGATTACCCGAAAAAAAGAACAATACAGGAAATATTAATAAAGACATCTTCTGAACAATATCATTACCGGCTTTTTCTTTATTTTCACTTGTAAAATAACTTATAATGATTAATGTAAACAATAGAAGTTGAATGATAAGAAAAAATATATTTTCACTATTATATTTAAACTTCTTTTTTGCCGAAAAAAAAGCATTTATTATACTGAACAAAATCCATCCTCCTATAAAATAAGACAATACCCACCTATACATAGGAATCCAGAAAGAAACAGCCAAAGCAAAAAAAACTGCCGAATACTTTATATAATATTTTACAGGCTTTTGAAAAATCATTAAAACGGTTTTTTATTATCAACAAATTTAACCGCAAAAAACAAAATAATAACGGTTATCGTTAACCCTGCTAATATATATTCCGGAAATAAAATATCGGTTAAAAAAACAATTCCTGTTATTATCAAATTTAATAAAACAAATAACAAAACAACTTTTTGATGGCTGAAACCTGCCTGTACCAATCTCTGGTAAGCATGTTTTTTATGCGGCAAACTTAATTTTTCATTATTCCTCCATCTGCGGTATAATGTTAAAGTTGCATCAAACCAAAAAATAGAACTTAAAATAATAGGAATAAAAACAGATAGTTTTTCAGTATTCTGAAAATAAACGGCAAAAACAATAAAGTTAAATCCTAATAATGTACTTCCGACATCTCCCATGAAAATTTTTGCAGGTTGCCGATTCCAAATTAAAAAACCCGCTACGGCAGATGCTAAAACTAATACGGTATAATTATTTGTGAGAACAAACAAAACTATACAAAACATTATTACTCCCGTTGATAAGTATCCGTCAATTCCGTCAATAAAATTAAAAAGATTTATAAACCAGAGAATTACTATAAAAATAAAAATGCTGTTCAGGTAAATATTTGAAAAAATGAAACACCCGAAATCAACAATAGTTAATCCGCCGAGAAAATACAAAGCCAAAATTGCAGAAAAAGATTGAACCGACAACCTGATTACAGGCTTAACATTTATAATATCATCAATAATACCTATAATCATTAAAGGAATTCCTCCGAGAAGTGCAAAATATAAATCAGATTTGATGTTTTCGCTAAAGAATAAATATGTTATGCCCAAAAACCATACAATAACTATTGCAATACCGCCGCCGCGAGGTGTGGGTGCAATATGCGAACTTCTTTCGTTCGGGATATCTACTATAGATTTTTTTTCGGCAAATTTCTTAACGAAAAAAGTCAGCAGAAATGAAAAAATAAAAACCGCAATTAAAAGGCTTACCATCATTCCTTTTCAATTATATTAATAAATTTCTCGGCAAGCACTTTATAATCATGATTTTTTAATACATACTCTTTTCCGTTTTCTCCCATTTGTTTTAAGTCTTTTTCCGGCATATTTAAAAGTTTTTGAACAGCATCCGCAATTGCCTTAGGATTACCTGATTCTATACTAATCCCGGCATTTGCATCCAAAACAATATCATTTCCGGAATTTATATATTGTATAACCGGAATTTTTGCGACCATATAATCAAACAGTTTATTCGGGCTTACACCAAAACGATACAGAGAACTGTCAACAGCTCCGATTACGGCAACATTAAAAAACGGAAGTAAATCAGGTATTGATTGTTTCGATATAGAATTCAAAAAAATGATATTTTTAAAGCCTTTTGCCAATTCTGTCAAATTTTTCTTTTCTTGTCCGTCTCCGACCAGTACAAAAACAATTTCAGAATTATCTTTCAATAATTTTGCCGCTTCAATTAAAGTATCTAACGAATTTGAAATTGCATGACCGCCTGCATATCCGACAATTTTTTTCCCTTCTTTTTTAAGATTGCTTAATATTTCAGAATGAAAATCAGGAATTTCTTTTGGGTTTTTCCAATCTTCTGTAACAATTCCGTTAGGTATATGATACCATTTTTTCAAATCTAAACCGTGCTCTTTCATGTGTTCTTTTGTTGCCGGAAGCATTGAAACAACTTTATCGGCATATTTATATGCAAAATTTTCCGCAACTTGCATAATTATTATAAACGGATGGTATTTTGACATCTTCCCTAATTCCATCGGAGAAAGAGGCCAAAGGTCATGAACCTCAAAAATATGTTGAGCTTTTGTTTTTTTAGAAATTCGACCTGCAATGTAATTATCAAGAGGGTAAGTTGAAGATGAAATAACAACATCGGGAGAAATAATACTTAAAATTTTTTTTATATTGAAACGAAGTTTAAAAATAAAAGTGAACATATTAATAATTCGCTTAACTCCGTTTCCTTTATATGCAGGAGTTTTAACCCAACAATATTTTACACCGTC
This sequence comes from Bacteroidales bacterium, assembly GCA_021648725.1. Lineage (NCBI taxonomy): Bacteria > Pseudomonadati > Bacteroidota > Bacteroidia > Bacteroidales > Bacteroidales bacterium. Next base: position 85,902 of record JAKISF010000004.1, read on the forward strand.
TTCATACGTTATTTCAAAATCATTTTCAATTCTCGGATTTTCTTTTCGAAGGTGAGAAAAATTCGCACATAATATCATAACCTCATGCCCTTTTTTCATCCACTCTTTTGCTAAATAATAAGGACGGTATGCCATCCCCATTTTCGGAGAACCGGCATAATGATTTATTATTAATATTTTCATTAAATTTTTTATTTCTGATTTTTTAATATTTCATCAACTATTATTTCGGCAGCGTTTCCGTTACCGTATAGTTTTTTACTGAAATCACCTTTTTTATTAATAATTTCTTCATATGAATTTATAATTACATTAGTATCAGCACCTGCAATTATGTTATAACCGTTTTCCGTTAATTCTGTCCACTCAGTTTCGTTTCTGAGAGTAATACAAGGTTTTTTAAAGAAAAATGCTTCTTTTTGCATACCTCCGCTGTCTGTCATTACAAGTGAACATCTTTTAAGTAAATAAACTATTTCCAGGTATCCTACAGGTTTTATAATTTTAATATTCGAGGAAATTTGAACATTGTTTGCTTCCGTAATTTTTTTTGTTCTCGGATGCAGAGGCAAAATAACAGGTATTTTTTGAGAAATATAATTTAAAGCGTCAAAAATATTTTGTAATCTTTTGCTTGAATCTGTATTCTCGGCTCTGTGAATTGTTGTAATTATAAATTTTTCAGGAACTTTAAAATCCGGTTTTTTCTCAAAATCAGAATAGAATATTGCAGTATCTAACATTACATCTCCGGATTTAACTATTTTACAATCAAAATCACTATATCCTTCATTATTAAGATTTTCAACAGCTTTATCGGTAGGACACAGTAAAATATCGCTTATTCTGTCAGTAAGTATTCTGTTCACTTCTTCCGGCATTTTCATATTATAAGAACGTAAACCTGCTTCAACATGTGCAACCTTTATATGCAATTTCTTAGCCGCTAATGCACCTGCTAAAGTAGAATTTGTATCGCCGTAAATAAGAATATAGTCAGGTTTCTCTTTCACTAATATTTTTTCTGTTTCCTCTAACATTCTACCTGTCATAGCACCATGGGAAATGCTGTTAATACCAAGATTATAATCAGGTTTAGGAATATGCATCTCTTCAAAAAAAACATCACTCATATTTTTATCAAAATGCTGACCTGTATGAATTATTATTTCTTTAATATTATTCCTTTTACGTATCTCTCTGCTAACTGCTGCTGCTTTTATAAATTGAGGGCGAGCTCCGATTATTGTAATAATTTTAATCATTTAAAACTTTTTTATAAACATTAAATAACTTTTTTTCTTCAATATTCCAGTTGTATTTTTCTTTAATCATTTTTTGCCCGTTTTTACCCATTTGTTTAACTTTTTCCAGATTATCTTTCATATATTGCATTGCTTTGGATATTTCTTTTGAATTTTCAGGGTTAACACATATTCCGCAATTATTTTTTTCTATAATATCTTTCCAAAGTTGGAAATTTGATGCTATTATAGGTATTCCGGCAGACATATATTCAAATATTTTATTAGGTTGTGCATTAACATGATTTGGGAAAGGCAAAAAAGTTACAATTCCTGCAAGACTGCTACTCATGATTTCACCTAATTCTGTTCTGTCTACAAGACCAAGATAATTTACTTTTTTCCACTCATCCAGATTTTTCATTTCTGACATATATGAACTTTTTCCGGAAGGACCCGCTAATATTAATAAAGATTCTATATCTTTCATAGCTTTAACAATATTAATAATACCTCTTACTGAGGTAATACCTCCTGTATAACAAAAATTATTGGACTTTTTACCGGTATTTTTCAATAATTCACCGATAATCGGATAATTATTTATATCAATTGTATTTTTATTTATATTCAAAAATCTGTTTCTAATATACGGGGTTGCCGTACATATATAGCTAAATTTTTTAGATGCTTTATTTTCTTGCCATTCAATAATTTTTGAAATAACAGGTTTTAAAAATTCTTTTAAATATGGCTTCCCGTATATTTGTCGGGGCAAATCTTCATGAGCATCATAAATTACCTTTTTTCCTTTCTTTTTTAATTTTACTCCGGTTTTAATAAGTTCAAAATCATGAAAATGGTATAAATCGCAATCCAACTCTTTTGCTTTTTTTAATGCTTTTGCAGAATCAACTCTTGCTCTTTTCAACCTTGATGATTGACGTAAACCTATGTCAATAATATTTATTTCTTCTTTAACTTCATCTCCTAATCCGTCAGCAACTATTAAATAAACTTTATAATATTTTGATAAACTTTTACATTCTTTATGGAATATTCTCACATCATATCTCGTATGAACAGTTGTTATATGGCAAATTCTTTTCATTATAGTTTTTTTTCGGGGAAAATAATAAACGCAAATATTAAAACAAGAAAGAAACCGTGTGTAAGAATTACGGTTAAAAGTGCCGAACTTACAAAAGTCAGCATATAAAAAATAAATAACCCGAAATATTTAGGGTTTAACTTTATTGAATTAAGCAATGCAAAAATAAAAGAAAAAATAAGAGAATATAAAATCACACCTAAAAAACCGAAGTTCATAAATCCGTCACTTATAATACCGTTATTAGCATTCATCAATGGTTTATGAAAATACACATCTGCAATTGTATGGGCAGGAGACATATCATACCGGTAATCTGCAAAACTGCTGAATATACTGTGAGACAAGTATAAGTGTGAATCTTTATAGAAATCAAAATAAAATTCGTTTAATAATGACGGAACAAAAAAAACTCTCCTTACAAATATTGATTTAAACATATTATTGTTGTTTAAAAAATAATCCGGAATACTCACAAGAATTAACAATGCCAAAAGAAAACCAAGTGTTAATTTAATTTTATCGTTATATTTTTTTCCGAATATATAATAGAAAAAAATAACAACAGGAGTAAAATAAACGCTCTTATGCCCTGAAACAAGAAAAAGATATATTAATACAAGCAATGAAAAAAGAACAAATAAATAATTTTTTCTGATTAAACTAAAAACAAGTATTACCGGAACTGCAATTTTTGCCAACCAATTAAAAAAATATGAGGTAAAAAAAGATGTATTTTCTTTATAAACTTCTCTTACATCATAAACATCTTTCAAGCTGAAAACATTAGTGTTAATATTAAATTTAAAATCTGCAATAACAGGTATTAAAAGAATAACAGAAAAGAAAATTAAAAAGTAATATTTTTCGGTTTCGCCTAAATAAATTGTTTTTATCTTAAATTTTATTGTTGAAAAAACAGCAAAAATTATAAAGAAAGTAATCACAGAATAAAACACCAAGCGAGAACCATCTGAATATGAGAACATTATATGCCCGGGAATAAAAACAAGAACTAATAAAAAAATATAAAGAGCATAAATAAATTTACTTCTTTTATATAAAAAATAAGAAGTTAAAATAAGAAAAATAAACCATAATTTGCTTTCAACATATTTTACTATATTTAATTTAAGAACTACGCCAAGATTTTGATAATAATGTGCAACATAAGATTTGTAATAATATTCTAATACAAAGCTAACTGCAATAAGTAATAAAATTGTTATGATAAAATCTTTCTTAACAATTATTTTAAGTTGTTTTAATGATATTTTTTCAGAAGAACTATCCATTAATTATTTCTGTTTTGATAATATCTTAAATTTAAACTTTTAATAATAAAACACGAATTAATATTAATATACAAATTGCAGGAATTACATATTTAAATATTTCCGTAAAAACATTATATATTTTAACTTTTGCAATTTTAATTATCAATAATAAATATAAAAATCGGAAAACAAAACCGGAAACAACATAAACAAAAATTGAAGAATAATCATCATATCCTTTTTCAGACATAAATATCAACAATCCTATTCTGCTGACAAACATTACAAAGTTAAAAATTAAATTTGTTCTTTGTCTTTCATAAACGGCAAATAAGTTCGTAAGTGGTGAGGATATAAAGATTATAAAAATCCAAAGGCTGAAAATTCTGGAATATTCTCCGGCAATTATCCATTCGTTTCCGAATATAAAAGGAAAAATATAATCACCGAAAATACCTGTAACAGCAAGCGGTAAAAAAGAAATAAGAACAAGTTTTTTAAAAACCCCGAAAGTAAAAGCCGAAACATCTTTACCTGTATTTTTAAGTTCATTTGCTTTTTTAAAAAATGCTTGTCCCATTGAAAATGCCAACAAAGAAAAAGGCAACAGCAAAACTTTATAAGCAAAAGAATAATGACCGGTAATATTATCCCCGTAATATTGCATTAATATAATTATCGGAAATTGAACTGAAAGAACATTGAGCAACTCAGACCAAGTATCAAATAAAGGAAACTTTTTATATCGTTTAAAAACTGCAATTATTTTTTCTTTTTTAATATAACTGAAATATCTTCTTTCTTTAGAAATCAAAATTCCGAGCATATATAAAGCTGAACTCAATTGCCCAAAAATCCATCCGAAAACTAACCCGAGACTTCCTTTTTTCAAAAAACCGATACTTACTGCAATTGCAGAATTCCCTGAACTTGCAATAACTTTAGATTTTGCAATATTTTTAAATTGATTTCTTCTGTTAAACCAATAATTTAATGCTTTAAATAAACCCAAAGAAAATACCGTTAACGGTAAGAAATAAAGATAAAAAGATATATTTTTGTTTCCTGCAATATCAGCAATCTGTGAATTAAACAAAAGAACAGAAGCTAAAATCAGCAATGCTAATCCGACTGAAATTACTATACTTAAAGAAAATATATTTATTGCATCGCTGTCCTTTTTTGGTAATACTATAGCCATTTCGTATCTTCCTGTTGCAAAAACGGCAAGAATTGATGCAATACTCATATACAACGCAAGAACACCAAAATCTTCAGGTGTATATATACGAGATAAAACAGGAGATAAAACAAGCGGAACTATTTGAGCAATAGTAGTACCGGTAAATAAGGTAAGCGAATTTTTTACAAACTCTGATTTATTAATATATTCTTTAATCTTTTTTACCATTTATTTATCCTGTTATTTTTTTATAATTTTTTATAATGGTAAAACGTTTATAATAAAACTTATGCTGTCTGTCCTCAGAATTTGGAATGTTCTTACCCGACAAAAGAGTTTTTCGGGTTTAGTTAAGAAAGGTACTTTATTCAATTACTTTTTTTATAAACTTAGCCGGATTACCTGCAACAACCTCTCTTTCGTTAACTTTCTTAACAACATTTGCCGCCATACCTACTAACGAATTATCTTCAATTGTTAATTGATTCAGAATAGAAGCAGACGGTGCTATCCACACATTTTTTCCTATCATAACACTTCCCGCAACCATAGCATTGGCAATTACAACCGAGTTTTCACCTACTGTAACTCCGTGTGCAATATGAACCAAATTATCAATTTTACTATTTTCTTTTAAAATTGTACTTCCCAAAACCGCTTTATCAATACATGTATTATTTCCGATTTCAACATTATTTTCAATAATTACATTACCGATATGAGGTATTAATTCAAATTTGCCTTCTTTATCTTTTTCATAACCGAACCCTATTCCGCCTACAGTACAATTTGAACCGATAACAACATTATGTCCTATAATTGTATCTTTAAAAATTACGGTATTATGATTAATTCGTGTATTATCTCCAATCGTGCATTTTTTCTCAATAACAACGTTTTCACCGATAAAAACATTTTTTCCGATTTTTACTGAATCATGAATTTTAGTTGATGCAGCAATTTGTGCAGTTTCTTTTTCATAAAAAAAGAGTTTTACAACCTGCATAAAAGTTCTTCTGGGATTTTCGGTTATAATATAATTACAATCAGTATTTACATTTTTTTTATCAAAATTATTACTGACAATTACGGTTCCGGCTTTCAGATTATTAAGTTTAAGTAAATTTTTATCGTTACACCAAAATAAATTCTCAGCATCTTCATTGTCAGGATTTAATTTGATTAGATTCTTAATAATAGTTTTAGGATTTCCCGTAAATTCAACTATTTCAATTTTATCAATAATTTCTTTTAATTGATATTCCATTATTTATATTCTTAAAAGTTTTACATTTCTATAACCCATCTTACTACTTCAAATGCCTCTGCGTATTCTGCTCCTATCTGCACACCGCGAGTTTTAGCCAATGAAAATATAAATTCTTTAGACATATAATCTCTTCCTTCTTGTGATTTATATGATTTAAGTGCATTAACTTTTGCTTCAATATGATATTTTTGAAGTTTTACAAATGAAGTTGTATGAAAAGACAAATTATTCCAAATTAATTCATAACCCAAAATTGTTGAATTTTTAAAAGCTCTCATCCCTTCATTTGCAATAGTGGTATGATCTTGATGAATATCGTTTAAACTGGGCATTAAAATCAAATCAAATTTTTCTTTTTTTCTTATTTTAATTAAATCTTCAAGAATTTCTTGCCTTACATAGCTTAATTTTCTGACTTGATAATTAAAAATCAATAAATTATCGGGTTTAATACCAAGTTTTTTAGTTGCATCTTTAACTTCCGTTTTCAAAATATCTTTAGGTAAACCTTCCGGAACTGACTCTTCGGCAGTAGAAAAAGCAGCATAATATACTTCGGCTCCGCTTTCAATTAATTTTGCAATAGTTCCGCCTGCACCTAACTCTCCGTCATCGGTATGCGGTGCCAAAACCAAAACTTTACTAAATTTACTTATCATTTTATAAAATATTATCGTGAATTAAAAACTCCTGCAAAAATAATTGCTTTCATATTAATTAATTTCAGATATTATGTTTTCATAAACATCTTTTAAATCTTCCCACTCTGCAACATTAAAATTATTATTATGCCACAGAAGCACAAAAGTACCTTTATATTTTTTAACTGTATCTTTTAAGACAATAATTTTATTATAAAACTCATTTTTGTCAGGATACTTTTTTAGTAATGCCTGGTCCATTACAATTAACGGTTGCTCTTTTATGTTTAGTTTTTTTCTTGTAAGAATATTAAATAATGAATATTCATAACAAGTTCCTGAACGAAAACCTATATTATTAATAAAGCCCATTGTGTTGTCAGTTCTTAAGCCTTCATCTTCATACATTTGCCAAGTTGCAGGATTTTCAAAACGCAAAAAGTGTTGTCTGCCTTCTTCAATTTTTATATTTTTCGGAAAACGTTTTAACTCTTCATTAAAAAGCTTTGAGTCTATATATGAACGATATGCTCCGTGAATTCCGACAATATGTCCTCGATCCTTGATGTTGTGTATTGTCTCAACAACAGCTGTATCAGTAATATTATATTGTGCATCCTCTTCTCCAATGATTGCAGGAATAAAATAAAAATGTGAATTTAAACCTGCTTTTTCTGATAAATCCATCAAATAATCAAACGTATCATAAGGGTCTTTTTCTGTTCCTTTTTTAATTTTTGAATATGATTTTAATGTGTTTATTGCTTTTTTTAAACTTTTTCGTTTAAAAATATCACCGCCGATTGCTTTTATAAGTTTTGAAAACGTATCATATCTGGCAAAAAAATCAATATCGTGCGTAATTTTTACTTGATATTTATGTTTATTTTCAAATTTAAGACCTAAATAAGAAAACATATTTCTTAACATTTCAAGATATTCATTCACAACAGGTCTTTCATTAAAACTATGTTTAACAGAAAGTTGTAAATCATCAGGAACTCTGTTGTGTTTATCTTTTTCTGAAATTACATGCTCTTCCCAACGTGTCAGCATAAAAAATGAAGATGCAAAAATATCAATTCCGCAAGTTATTTTATTTTCTGAAATTTCAATTTTCTCATTTCCGTAGATAACAGGAATATTTTTTTCGGAAGTGAACCGGTTTTCGGCAAAAATTACCTTATAGGGAATGTTTTTTTCTTTCAGGTAGGATAAATCTTCGGGAAAATTGTTGAAAAACGCATCTTTTATTTCAATTTCTTTATTTTGAAATAAAATTTTATATGAGTTTAATTCAACAATTTCAATTTTATAGTTAATACCGAGAAACTCCGAAAAGATAATATCAACTATGTATTTTCTTTCTTGAATATTGTTGTTCGGTATTCTGATTTTCAAATTCATTTATCAATTCTCAAATATTTCCTTCAAAACTTTTTCTTCATTCTCCCAGCATAATTCTGTCGATGCTTTTTTCAAATTTTCTTTCCAAATTTTGCGTTTCTCAACATTATTTAGCATAAAATCTATCTTTTCGGCAATATGTTCGGGGTTATGATTTTCTATAAAACAACCGATATCATAAGTTTTTACGACATTCTCAATTTCGGGCAAACGACTTGCAAGAACAGGTACATTTGCTCTTATATAATCAAATAACTTATTGGGCAATGTATAGTAATAATTCAAGCCTATATTTTCTTCAAGCGAAATTCCTATGTCGGCAATTTTAGTATAATTATAAAGAGAATAAAACGGAACTTTTCCGAGAAAAATAACTTTATCATTTAAATTAAGTTTATCAGAAAGCCGTTGTATTTCAAAAACTACATCTCCCTCTCCTATTATCAAAAAAACAGCATCATCAATAAATTGCATTGCTTTTATTGTTTGTTCAATTCCTCTTCCGATATTTACAGCTCCCTGATATAAAATAACTTTTTTATTCTTGGTTTTCAAAGAAAGTTCATGTTTTTCCTTCTTGTATAACAGTTCACAATTAGGAATATTACGAACAACTTTCATTTTAATGTCGTATTTTTTATTGTATATCTCTGCTATTGAGCTACATACGGTATAAGAATGTTTTATTTTCGGCAAGATGCGTTTTTCAATATTTTCCCAAATTCGTTTTATTTTCGGTCGGTTCACAAGTTCCGGCACTTCGGTAAAATATTCGTGACTGTCGTAAACCAACTTCTTCTTCCTGAATTTCAAAGCCAAATAATTTGCAGGCAAAGTATCCAAATCATTTGAAAGAAAAATATCTGCTTTTACAAAAAGTAAAAAGAAAAATAAACGAATATTGTAACAAGCATAAAACATTACTCCTTTGTTGAAAATAAGTTTAAAACGTTTTGTTTGATATTCTCTGTTAACAGGCAAACTTTTTTTCAACTTCCTTCCGACAAGCAAAACCTCAAAACCAAATTTAATTAATGAACTTGCAACTTTATGAACCCGATTATCGGTAACAAGGTCATTAGTAACGGAAATTATTATTTTCGGTTTTTTTTCAAACATTCAAGTTAATTACTTAAGTTGAAATCCCATTCCGAGAGTTCTGAAATAAAATCATAATAATTAAATTCAAGTTTTATTGGTGTTACAGTTGCATACCCGTTATCAATTTGGTAAATATCATTGTCGGTTTTGCCTTCATCTTTATTGGTCAACTTGCCGGTTATCCAAACAAAGTTACGTTTGTGAGGGTCGTTTGCTTTTACAAATTTCTCACCCCAAACTCCGTTTGCTCCTTTCATTGCTTTTACTCCTTTAATTTTAACTTTCGTAACATCAGGAAAATTGACATTCAAACAAACACCCTCGGGAAGTTCCTTTCTTATAAGTTCCGAAATAATTTTTTCAATATACGGAACCGCATCTTCAAAATCAGCATTCGGGTCATGATTGTCAACCGAGAAACCTACGGATTTTATATCGTGCATTGCTCCCTCAATTGCTGCTGCCATAGTTCCTGAATACAAAACGCTTACCGATGTATTGGCTCCGTGATTAATTCCGGAAAGTATTAAGTCGAATTTTCTGTTTGGTGCTATTTCATGTAGTGCAATTTTAACGCAGTCAACCGGAGTACCGGAAGTTGAATATTCTGCATAATGCTCTGTTTCAATAACTTTATCAATTTTTATAGGTATTGCTTGTGTAATTGAATGCGATTTTGCAGACTGCGGGGCATCCGGGGCAACAACCAAAACATCTCCGAACTTTTTTGCCGTTTCAATCAATATTCTTAATCCTTTTGCTGTTATTCCGTCATCGTTTGTTACTAATATATATGGTCTTTTTTCTGTCATTCTGTTTCTTTTTATTAGATTTGTCACAAAGATAAATTAATTATAAGTTATGAATTATAAATTTTGATTTTTAACCGAAAAAAATGCTGCAGACAGAAACAAAAATAAGAGTTCGCTACGGAGAAACCGACCAAATGGGATATGTTTATTACGGAAACTATCCGTTATATTATGAAGTTGCAAGAACAGATATGATACGCAAAATCGGTTGGACATACAGTCAAATGGAGAAAAACGGCGTTATGATGCCTGTTGCTTCTATGAATGTTAAATACTTACGTCCTGCATATTACGATGATGAACTGACTGTTAAAGTAACAGTTAAAAAAATGCCGACAAAAAAAATGGAATTTGAATACGAAGTTTTTAACGAACAAAACAAACTTATAAATACCGGTAATACAACTTTAGTTTTTGTTGATATGAAAACAGGCAGACCGACAAACCCTCCGGAAGAGTTTACAAATAAGATTAAAGTCTATTTTGAATAAAAAAAGGGAGAAATTTACTCCCTTTTTCATATTTTTATTTGTGCTTTTCTTTAAATTTCTTTATACCTTCTCTTAAAAAGCGTGAAAAAGCAACAGGATCAGGATTATAAAAATATGGGTCTTTAATTAAAACTTTTCCGTTATAATCTAAAATAATGTATGCCGGTTGTGCATTCATTCCGAAACGAGAAATTTGAAAATCGGCATATTTTGAACCCAGTGTTTTTTTAACTTTACCGTCATAACTTGACGTTACCCAATCTTTTTTATCTAACTCAGTTCTGTCGTCAACATATAAAGATGCAATGACATAATCATTTTTTAAAATAGGCAAAACAGCCTCTGTTCCCCAAACATTATCTTCCATTTTTCGACAATTTACGCATGCATATCCTGTAAAATCAAGCATTACGGGTTTATTTTGTTCTTTTGCACATGCTAACGCTTGTTCATAATCAAAATACCCTAGTAATCCGTGAGGCATTTCATGCACATCTCCGTATTTCGGTTCAAAACAATTACTTTCTGAAAATGTTTCAGTTGCTGAACCGCCGCTGCCTTCAGAATTCATTCTTACAACTTTTGCGATATCAAATTCATGCGTACTCATGGGCGGCAAATAACCGGAAAGAATTTTTAAAGGTGCACCGAATAATCCCGGTATCATATAGACAACAAAAGAAAATGTTAAGATAGCAAATACTAATCTCGGTACTTTTAAGAAAGGCAAATCACTATCATGCGAAAATTTTATTTTTCCGAGAAGGTAGAAACCCATTAACGTAAAAATAGTTATCCAAAGAGCAAGATAAATCTCTCTGTTCAGTAAGCCCCAATGATAAGTTAAATCGGCAATACTTAAAAATTTAAGACCTAATGCCAGTTCAATAAACCCGAGAACAACCTTAACAGAATTTAGCCAACCGCCTGATTGCGGCATTTTATTCATAAGATGCGGGAAGAAAGCAAAAATTCCGAAAGGAATTGCAAATGCAAGTCCGAATCCGAGCATCCCGATTATGGGTCTTAACACATCACCGCCGGCAGATTCGACCAAAACAGTTCCGACAAGAGGTCCTGTACAAGAAAATGAAATTACAACTAATGAAAATGCCATAAAAAACGGAGCAAAAAATCCGCCTTTATCAACTTGTTTTTCAGAACTTTTAGTCATCCAGCTCGGCAATACAATTTCAAACATCCCAAAGAATGATGCGGCAAAAATCATAAATACCAAAAAGAAGAGAACATTAGGAATCCAATGTGTGCTTAACCAGTTGGCAAATTCAGGACCGAGTGTTACGGCAACCAACGTACCTATAATTGTATATATAAATATAATAGAAAGTGAGAAAAACATTGCTTCTGCCCTACTCTTTGCTTTTGATTTTTTCTCGTGCATAAAAAATGAAACCGTCATGGGTATCATCGGAAAAACGCAAGGAGTTAAAATTGCGGCAAATCCGGCAATCAATGCAGCAATAAATAATGCCCAAAATCCGCCTTTATCAGTTGCCGAATTAATTTCACCGGTGTCATTACTTTCCGCAACAACCGCACTTGTATCAGAAGCTGTTTTATTGGTATCAACTTCTTCCGTAACAACTTTATTTGTATCCGGAACTTCTTCCGTTATTGTATCATCCTTTGTTTCTTTTTGCAGTTGTTTTTTAATTGAATTAAGACCCGGAACTTTAAATTCAAAATCTTCATTCAGCGGAATACACATTCCTTCATCTGTACAGGCCTGACCGAAAAAAGAAACTGTAACGGTAAAATCATTATCAGATAAAACTTTAACTTTTTGAGTAAAGTATGCTTCTTTTTCAAAAGTTTGAATATTTGCCTCCATCAAATCATCATATTCTTTATGAGGCTTCGGCCATTCTAAAACTTTACCTGTTTTTTTATATGATGAACTTTCATTAAAAATAAATTCTGCGGGAATTCCGCCGGCAGGCTCGGAGTATTGTCCGTACAAATGCCAAGTTTTGTCTATTGTAGCCTTAGCAACAAGTTTTACTTCAGTTTCATTTATAACTTTTGTGTAAAATGTCCATTTAACCGGTTGTAATATTTGAGAATTAACATTAATACTTGTAAACATTAATGCTGTTAATGCCAAAATTATATTTTTTACCTTCATTTTAAAATTGTATAAAATTTTTTAATATTATTTAATCATAAAAACGTGTTTACCGGAAACCATAAAGCACATTCCTGTTTTATCATTGCATGCTTGTCCTTCAATAATTATTTTCCAGATATTTTTTTAAAAGAAGTTGCATTTTATAACAAAGCAACAAATATAAAAATATTTTTTTTGTGACTTATGTTACTTATTAAAATCATCAGCAAGAATTTGACAGTATAAAATAAACACAAAAACCAAACAGATAAAGTTAAACGTTAAAAATAAATTTTTGTTGCAATAATCTAATTAAAAAAGAGACATCATATATTGATGCCTCCCTTAGAAGTATTGGTAATTTCAAAAAATGCTTTTATTTATCTCGCTCTTCTTTTGAAGATTTCACGAGCCGAGTAACAGAAAGATGTTTTCTTCCGCTTTTTGAGGTAAAATATTGAACGAAAACATCATAATAGTTAATAACTGCTTCGTCTAAAGGAGATGTTTCACCGTCAACATTCATGTAATAACCTCCGGTAACGCTTTTATATGCATCAATAAAATATGTTGCGGGGTTTAAATCTGTAAAAACTACAATTCCGTCACTTCCGGTTGTTAGTACTTCGCTTACAGGGTTTGTAAGGTTTTGCCAATTAGTTGAATCTCCGTAAAGTTGCACCTCGCATCCGGAAACAGGATCATTTGTACCTTCATATTTTATTAAAATGTCTAAATCTGTTGAATTTATTACGTTCAACACAGTAACAACATCAGTAAATGTTTCCGTTGTATTATATCCGTTTGCTGTTAGTGAAACTTGATATGTTCCGGGTAAAGTATAAACATGGTTAGCATTTCTTTGGTTAGAAGTTGTTCCGTCACCGAAATTCCATTCATATTCTTCTGCATATTGAGAGCAATCAACAAAACTGACGGGTTCATTTATATAATGAATATCTCCGGTTACCACAAAACATGCATTTACGTCATTGTAATGAGGTGTTCTGTTACAACTGCTGAATGTAAGCAGCAAAATAGGGATAATAAATTTTATTTTTTCCATAATACGTTGATTTTTAGTTAATAAATATTGTTAAAATAGTTCCTTGTTACTATTTAACTTCAATTTTTATATATTTTTCATTTTTAATTTTACCGTCTTCTCGTTCATATTTGAAATGTAAGAAAAGTATTCCTGTTTTTTTTGTTGAAAAAGTCCATAAATCATATCCGCCGCCGCCGACCATGTTCATAGTTTTTTCTTCTTTTACAAATTCATTACTTATTTCTTTTATAATTCCCGGTTTTATTTTACTTGCAATTTTCCACTTATAACCTGTGCTGGGATTTGATGATAATTTTATTTTTAAAGTATCATTTAAATTCACGGTATATGTATTATCTAATTTACTTTCAGGCACATCTTTCAGTACAACCTTCTGACTGTCACAAGATTGCATTGCAAATAATACAATTAAAACAATTACCGGAATAATGAGTTTTTTAGTCATAGTTTCTATTTTTATTTAATAAACATTTAATTTATTCTTTGCTTTATAGTTTCATACATCAAAATAGATGCCGCAACTGAAACATTTAATGATTTTATTTCTCCGAGAACAGGGATTTTTACAAACTCATCTGATAATGAGATAATTGATTTTGAAACTCCTGCATCTTCAGCTCCTACTACAATTAATAACGGAACTTTAAAATCGGTTTTATAATAATTGTGTTCTGCTTTTTCACTTGCCGTTACAACTTTTAAACCGCTGTTTTTAAGATTTTCAAGTGTTTTTCTCAGACTCGGAGTTCTGCATATAGGAACTTTATGTAAAGCTCCTGCCGATGTTTTAACTGCATCTGCATTAATTTGTGCCGAACCTTTTTCGGGAACTAAAACTGCATCTGCTCCGGCACATTCTGCCGTTCTTACAATTGCTCCGAAATTCCTTACATCGGTTACACCGTCTAAAACAATTACAAAAGGAGTTCTGCCTTCTTCAAAAACTCTTGTAACAATTTCTTCAATATTATAAAAATTAACGGGAGAAATAAAAGCTAAAACACCTTGATGGTTTTTTCGTGTTATTTTATTAATTTTCTGAATCGGTACAAACTGAAATAATATTTTATGTTTTTTTAAAACTTGCAGAAGTTCTTTTTGAAGTTCATTATCATTACTTCTCGTAACTAATACCTTTTCAATTTGTTTATCAGAATTTACTGCCTCTATAACCGCACGTGTTCCGAATATAAAATTATCTTTTGCCATATAGCTTTCAAAAATACAATAATTTAGTAATTTAGCATGTTTTTTCTTTGTAAAGAACAAAATTCAACCGTAATTATTATGATACTTAAACAAAATTCAAATCTTGATAATTTTTTTGTCGGAATAATCTCAGGACTTATTGCCGCATTTATAATTACAACAATTATAGTTCATGCAAATATTAAAGAGCCGGATTTAACTGTATGGGATCACTATAAAGGCTTTTTTAAAAACCCGTTTTTTAAATCCAGAATATTATTATCGTTAAAAGGCGGAGCAATAGGAGTTTTACCCTTATTTTATCTTTTTCTGAATAAAAAAATGATGAAAGCCGTTAAAGGTTTAATTGCTGTTGTTGCATTGATAGGGATTCTTGTTGTTTGGGGAATATTAACTTAATAATAAAAAATTGAAATATTACTTAACAGTAGGAGAAGCTTCGGGAGATTTGCATGCATCAAATTTAATGAAAGCAATAAAAAGATTTGATAAAAATGCTGAGTTCAGATACCTCGGCGGTGATTTAATGAAAAAACAAGGCGGAACACTTGTAAAACATTTTAAAGAAACTGCTTATATGGGTTTCTTAGATGTTTTTTTTCATCTTCCCGCCATTTTAAAAAACATTAAATTCATTAAAAAAGATATAGCCGAATTTAATCCCGATGTTGTTATTTTAACGGATTATCCGGGTTTTAATTTAAGAATTGCCGAATTTACACACAAAAAAGGACTGAAAACGTATTATTATATTTCTCCTAAAATTTGGGCATGGAAACAATCAAGAGTTCATAAAATTAAAAAATTTATTGATAAGCTTTTCATTATTTTTCCTTTTGAAAAAGACTTTTATAAAAAATTTAATTACGAAGTTGAATATGTCGGCAATCCGGTAATGGATGCAATTGATTCTTCTGCAAAAGACATTAAGAAATTCAGAGACAAATATAAATTAAGTGATAAAAAAATAATTGCTTTACTTCCCGGCAGCAGAAAACAAGAAATAAAACATAATTTTCCGATAATGTTAAAAGTTGCTGAAAAATTTAATGATTATCAATTTATTGTTGCCGCTGCAACTTCGTTAGAAAAAAACGTTTTTGAACAATACATAAATAAGCAAAACATAAAGCTTATTTATAACGACACTTATGAAATATTAAAACATTCGGAAGCTGCAATCGTAACTTCCGGAACAGCAACTTTAGAAACTGCAATATTAAACATCCCTGAATTAGTGTGTTACAAAGGAGAGCATATTTCTTATCAAATTGCAAAAAGACTGGTAAAAGTTGATTATATTTCACTGGTTAATCTTGTTATGCAGAAAGAAGTTATAAAAGAGTTTATTCAATACGACATGACCGTTGAAAATATTACAAAAGAATTGGAACTATTATTAAACGATGACGTATATAAAAACACAATGTTGAAAAACTTTGAGGAAATGAGAAAAAAGCTCGGAGGCAAAGGTGCTTCTGAAAGAACTGCCGAAATAATAGTTAAAAGTTTAAATTAATCAGAAAATATGAGAAATTTATTATTAATTACATTTATATCTATACTATCGCTTACAAATATGTTTTCGCAAGCATTACCGATAGCAATTGACGGAAGATATAATGACTGGGGCGGTGCCGCATCTTTTGAAGACACGCAAAATGACGGAAGCAATATTGATTTACTGTCTTTTTCGGTTTCAAACGACAGCTCATATTTGTTTATTCGAATAGCATTATCAGAAGAAATTGAATTGGATTATAACAATAATCTTTATTTGGAAATTGATGCCGATAATAATGCTTCAACAGGATATCCGGTAAACGGAATAGGTGCCGATTTAGCAATAAATTTCGGAGACAAAACATTTATATATAATGCACCTGACGGAAGCACCAGCTATTTATCACACTATGACATAGGATTTTATGAACTTCCGACCGTAACCTCCGACACTTTTGAATTTGCAATAAATCGTTTTGCAATGCCTGACGGAACAAATCTTTTATTCAACAACCCCGTTATTGATATTTGCTTTATTGAAAACATAAGCGGAGGAGATAAAATGCCTAATTCGGGAACAATTTTCTCATATACTTTTGACGAAACGCCTGTTGAAACATATAATTATATCGGGTTTGAAAAAAATAATGAATCAGACGTACGCTTAATGACTTATAATACTCTTTATGACGGATTAATAAGCAGTAATACACAAAGAGTTGCAGCCTTTCAAAGAATAATTACTGCCGTAAATCCGGATATCATTACTTTTAACGAATGTTGGAGTACTACAAAATATCAGGCACAAAATTTATTAAATTCATGGCTGCCTGTTTCGGGAGGTCAATGGACATGTATAAAAGCGGATGAAGGAAATATTACTTGTTCAAAATATAATATTCCGGATTATTATACCATAGACCCGACATATATTAACAGAATAACGGCAAACTTAGTTGACTTGCCTGATACATACCCTCGTGATATACTTGTAATAAATTCACATTTTAAATGTTGCTCTGACGATAATACAAGGCAATCGCAAGCAGATGCAATTATCAGTTTTATAAGAGATGTTAAATCTTCCGGAGGAGGAATAACTTTACCATACGGAACACCTTTTGTTATAAGCGGAGATTTGAACTTAGTGGGAAGCAGCCGGCAATTAAAAACATTATTAACCGGAGATATTCTTAATAACTATGAATTCGGGGAAGATATCAGCCCTGACTGGGACAACACAAACTTAACAGACATAATCGGTTTTCACACAGACGAAAGAACAGCATTAACATGGCTTGATAATACTTCAAGTTATTGGCCCGGACGAATAGATTATACAATCAGTTCTGATGAAGGCTCTTCAGTATCAAAAACTTTTATTGTTAACACAAAAAAAATGTTACCTGAACGGCTTTCTCAATATAGCTTATTAATTTCTGACAGTGAACTTGCTTCAGACCATTTTCCGAAAATTACAGACTTTATAATTGAAGATGCAATTGAAAATGTAAGTGATTTAAAAGATTTCGAAGGAATAAATATTTACCCTAATCCTTCTTCGTCGGGGCTTTTTACTATTGACACCCGAAACAATACAGAGATAAATAAAATTCAGGTATTTAATATTACGGGGCAAAATATTTTTTCTTCCGAAAATAATAAAGGTAAAAACTTTAAGTTAGATTTAAGTTCATTTAATTCAGGTATTTATTTCATTGAAATTTCAACAAAAACATTTACCGGAACTTACAAAGTTGTTAAATAAAAAATGTCATCTTTTTTTGATTACGGCTTGAGTTCGTCTCCTTCTTTATTGTAGAATCTGTATTCTAAATAATTATACGTTACAACCGAAACAATTTTTATTTTACGTTTGTACTTTAAAATCCATTTTCTGAGTTTAGATTTAAACCCGTATCTCAAATATCCGGCAATAAAAGGATGAACATGGAGTTCAATAGCTCCTTTGTATTTACTTATCATATATTGCAAATGATTTTCAACCTCATCGGCAAAAATAATACTCGGTGTAATTTCTCCGGTTCCTTCGCAAGTCGGGCAAGTTTCTTTTGTTTCAATATCAGTGGCAGGTCTTACACGCTGTCGGGTAATTTGCATAAGGCCGAATTTACTCAGAGGTAAAATACTGTGTTTTGTTCTGTCTGTTGCCATAGCTTCTTTCATATACTGAAAAAGCTTTTGTTTGTTCTCCCCGGAATGCATGTCAATAAAATCGACAACAATAATTCCTCCTATATCTCTCAACCTCAACTGCCTTGCAATTTCTTCGGCTGCCAACATATTAACTTCAACTGCATTGGTTTCTTGGTCGGAAGCTTTTTTGGATCTGTTACCGCTGTTTACGTCAACAACCGTTAAGGCTTCTGTTTCTTCAATTATCAAATAAGCTCCGCTTTGTATCGTAACGGTTTTGCCGAAACTTGCTTTAATTTGTTTGCTTATTCCGAAATAATCAAAGATAGGTGTTCTCTTATCATAATATTTTACAATCTTTTCTTTATCCGGGAATATCTCGGATACGTAATTTTTCATTTGAGAATAAACAGATTCGCTGTCAACATAAATACTTGTAAATGAGTTATTAAGAATGTCTCTCAATAAAGCTGCGGGTTTATTTAACTCTCCCATTGCAACCGAGGGCGGGTTTATTTCTTGAAGTTTACTTACGGTACCTTCCCATTTTTTCACTAATTCTCTTAATTCTTCATCCAGCACCGCTACTCTTCTGTTTTTTGCAACAGTTCTTACAATTACACCGAAATTCTCGGGTTTAATACTTTGTATTAATCGTTTTAATCTTTTACGTTCTTCTTCTGCAACTATTTTTTTGGAAATAGAAACAGTATTTGAAAACGGAATTAAAACTAAATTTCGACCGGCAATAGATATTTCGGCACTTAATCTCGGTCCTTTTGTTGAAATAGGTTCTTTTGCAATTTGAACCAATACAATCTGTCCGCCTTTTAAAACTTCAGATATTTTTCCGTATTTATTAATATCCTTTTGCAGTTTAAAATCTTGAAGTTTAACATTTGAACTTTTAGAATTTAAAGCTGTATTAATAAATTTCTGCTGGGAATCAAATTGAGGACCTAAATCAAAATAGTGTAAAAATGCATCTTTTTTAAATCCTACATCTACAAAAGCTGCATTCAAACCGTTCATAACTTTTTTAACTTTTGCTAAAAAAATATCTCCGACGGTAAACTTATTTGAACTTTTTTCTTTGTGAAGTTCCGACAGTCTTTTATTCTCTGTATATGCTATTGATATGTCTCTTTTAGAAACACTTATAATTAATTCATTACTCACGTGTCTTCCGCTTTATTATTTTTTTTTATAAACCAAAAAGAGCCTAAGCCGGCTCTTTTCGTTATATCTTGTACAGACTGAAAAATTATTTCTTTTTCTTATGTCTGTTTTTTCTCAACCGCTTTTTTCGCTTATGAGTTGACATCTTTGCTCTTTTTCGTTTCTTTCCGCTGGGCATAACTTGTTCTGTTAATATTTATATTCTGTTGATTTACTTGTTAAGATTTTACATTCTCTTTAACTTCACTGACAAACGACTTTGCAGGCTTAAACGCAGGAATAAAGTGCTCCGGAATAATTATGGTTGTATTCTTGGAAATATTTCTTGCTGTTTTCTCTGCTCTTTTCTTAACAATAAAACTGCCGAAACCTCTCAAATATACATTATTATTATTCTTTAAGGAATCTTTGATATTTTCCATAAATGCTTCAACTGTTTTTTTTACAGCTACTTTCTCTATACCGGTTTGTTTTGATATTTCATTAACTATGTCCGCTTTTGTCATTTTCAGTATATTTTAGTTATCAATTAATTAACATCATTTTCAGAATTGCAAATATAAACTATTTCTTTTTATAAATAAAATTCTTATCCTTAATTTTTTATATTTTTTTATGTGTAAAAATACAACACTCTAACTTACTGCTCTTTACAGTTACAGCAAAGTTTATTTAAAACTATTTAATTTATATTAAAAACCTAAAAATCAATTATGTCCAAAACTGTTTATTTCAACATTAAAAATTTTTGAGGGGAATTTTTTTATCAAAGCCATATCATGGGTTGCCATTAATACGGTAGTTCCCTTTTTTGATGCACCTGTTAAAAGATGCATTATATTCTCAGAACTTTTTTCATCTAAATTCCCGGTAGGCTCATCTGCCAATATTAACAATGGGCTGTTTATCAATGCTCTTGCGATACCTACACTTTGTTGCTCTCCTCCGGATAATTCAAAGGGCATTCTTTTTTCTTTGCCTTTTAATCCTACAGTTTCTAATGTATTTATTATTTTTTTATTAATTAATGTTTTTGATTTTTCGCCGGAAGCTTCCAATACAAACTTTAAATTATCGTAAACATTTCTGTCGGTAAGTAGTTTATAATCTTGAAAAACAATACCCAACTTCCTCCTTAATAAATGAATTTGATTCTGTTTTATTTTTGTTAAATCATAACCTGCAACTTTCACTTCTCCGGTTCTGATTTCTTCGTCTGCATATAAAATTTTCAATAAACTTGACTTACCGCTTCCCACCTTACCTGTAAGATAAATAAATTCACCTTTATCGGCAGAAAAATTAATTCCCGATAAAATTTTATTGTTTTTTCTGTAAACAGATAAATTTTTTAGCCTTAAAATAGTTTCTTCCATTTCTGTAAAAGTTTTGTAAATATAAAAAACTATTTTAAAAAAACAATAACTCTAGTACAAAAACTAATATGATATAATTGACGAAATCTTGTTTTTTTATGATAAAGTTACTGTTTTAAAAAATAAAATTATATATTTGCATCACACACCAAAAATAATTGTTAAATACCTGTTGTATTTCTTGGATATAATTACCGGGTATTTAAAAGATATACTTTATTAATCAGTATGTTTTTGATTTAACTTTTTTATTATTTAAACAAATTAAAACAGTCATGAAGAAAAAAATCTTTGCTGCCGTATTAATTTTATTCTTTTTTACGGGAATGATAAATATCGGCTCAGCCCAACCTTGGACAGAATACCTTCCTCAAAATAAAAAAGAGAAGGGAGAGTATTACACACTATTTGATTATCAAAAAGCTTTTGAAAGCTATTGTGACAATTACAAATTAACCCATCAAAAAGGTGCTTTCGATAAAGACCCCGAAAACAAAGAATTCGGTGTCCCCGGTTATTCGCAATACAAACGTTGGGAATGGTATTGGCGACCCAGAGTTAATCCTAAAACAGGAGAATTCCCCGAAAAATCGGCTTGGGAAGTTTGGCAAGATTTTAACAAAACAAAAAGCGTTAAATCCGTAAGCGGAACTTGGATTTCAAGAGGAGATGCAATTTTAGACCCCATTGACGGAGGCTCTATTCAAGAAAGCGGAACAGGACGAATAAATTGTGCTTTATTTGACCCTATTGATGACAATCACTATTGGGCAGGAGCCCCGGCAGGAGGACTTTGGGAAACAACCGATAACGGAGCTACTTGGACATGCCTTACGGATGCCAATCCTGTTATCGGAGTGAGCGACATTGCTATTCCGCCGGATTATAATGTAACAACAAATCCTACAATTTTTATAGCAACAGGTGACAGAGATGCAGGAGACGACCCCAGTATCGGAATATTAAAAACTACTGACGGCGGTGCTACTTGGCTTGAAACAGGCTTAACATTTCAAGCAAAATCAGGTATAAGAATAGGTCGTGTAATTATTGACTCTGCCGACAAAAATATTATGTGGGCAGCAACATCTATCGGCATATACAAAAGTACAGATGCAGGTGTAACTTGGGCATTAAAACAAGGCGGAAACTTTATAGATATGGAAATTATTCCGGGATCTTCTACTAATTTAATTGCTACAACATACGGATTTGAACCTCAGGCATACAGAACAACAGACGCAGGAGGAACTTGGACTGTTACTTATGATGCTGCTTCTTATACAGGACAACAATTTAGAATGGACGTAGCTGTTACACCGGCAAATACAAATGTTGCATATATAATAATGGCTGACGGTGATAACAATATGGCTTTTGAAGCATTGTTCCGTTCAAGTGACGGAGGTGTTACTTGGACAGAAGTCTTTAACCAAGGCACTAATAATCTTTACGCGTGGAGTGCTAATAATACTGCAGCTGACGGAGGGCAAGGCTGGTATGATGTAGCCTTGGCTGTTTCAAGTACAGACGCAAATGTTGTTTATGTAGGGGGTGTTAACAGTTACATTTCTTCTGACGGAGGAGCTTCTTTCTCCGTTTATACCGGTTGGGACAGTTCGGTAGGTGCACCGGAAGTTATTCATGCCGACCATCATAATGCTTATTTCAGAGCTTCAGACAATCTGCTTTTTGATGTTAATGACGGAGGTATCTATTATAATAATTACGGTGTTACCAATACTTGGGTTTCCGTAACAGACGGTTTAGTAACAGGACAATTATATGATATAGGTGTTGCTCAAACAGTAAACAATGAAGTTATTTCAGGTTTTCAAGACAACGGAACAAAACTTGTAAAAACAACTTCTACCGATTACGACCAGGTTATAGGCGGTGACGGAATGTGCTGTGCCATTAATCCTACAGATAATAATATACAATACGGTACTTACGCCCAAATGCGTGTATATAAATCAACAAATGACGGCGGAACATTTTCTGTTATCAGAAATGCAGGTGCTGCCGATTGGGCAGGTCCCGTAGAAGCAGACCCGCAAGGAGGTGAAGTTTATATAGGAGATGATATGGTCAAACAATACAGAGGAACTTCCACTTTGTGGGACAACCTTTCGCAAAGCCTTGATGCAACGGATTATCTTAAAACCCTTGACATCTTTAATGACGGTGCAAATATAATGATTTGGACAGCAAGCCCTGCAGGATGCTGGAAATCACCTCTCGGAGGAGGTACGGGAAGCGGTTATACTCTTATAGCAGGCTTACCCGCAGATATGGTAACCGACATTGCAATTGACGAAAACGATTACAACCACGTTTATCTTTGCTTCGGAGGTTTTGACAGCTATAATGTTTATGAAACCTTTGACGGAGGTACTACATGGACAGATATTTCTGCCGGCTTACCGGAAGTTCCTTGCGGCTCCATAGTAATAAACGAACAAAACACAACACAGCACGAAGTTTATGTCGGTACAGATGCCGGTATTTATGTCAGGCTCGGTACGGCTCCGTGGCAATTATTTAATACAGGCATGCCTTTCGTAAGTATTACGGATTTAGAAATTTACTATGATGCAACACCCGCAAATACACGAATTTATGCAGCAACTTACGGTCGAGGTGTTTGGTCTTCAGACTGTTACGACCCACCGGTACTTGATGCTTCAATAAGCTATATTACTATTCCGGCTGATGAATATTGTGCTCTCGGAAATATTACACCCACAGTAACACTTGCTAATATAGGAACAACAACTCTTACAAGTGCAACCGTAAGCTACACACTCGACGGAGGCGGACCTGTTACACAAAACTGGACAGGCAGTTTAGCACAAGGTGCAACAACAACTATTACTTTCCCTGCCATTGCTTTAACTTACGGGGCTCATGATTTTGTTGCAACGGTTTCAAACCCTAACGGTTCAACGGATTCGAATGCAGATAATGACACAAAAACCAAAACATACAGCGTTTGGAATAATGATGTACCTTATACGCAATCATTTGACAATTTTACACCGGTAATAGGATACAACGGAGAATCTGTTGTTTTAGAGGGATGTTGGACAAACGAAACAGGAGAAAGTCCTCTTGATTGGAGCGTAACGCAAGGACAAACACCTTCGGGCGGAACAGGTCCTCTCGGAGACCACACAGGAGGAGGTAAATATTTATATACCGAAGTTTCCGGTGCAACTCTCGGAGACCCTGTTAATCTGTTAAGTCCCGTTTTTGACCTTACAAATTATACAAGTAACCAAATATCATTTTGGTATCAATTAAACGGTGCAAGTTGCGGTTCTTTACAAATTGACTTATTTTACAACGGTACTTGGAACAACGGCATTTCAGCAGTTTGGAACGGTGTTACCGCAACAAGCGTAAGCGGAAACTTAGGACAAACCTGGTTTCAAGTTGTAGCAGATATATCAGCTGCCGACGGTTTCAGCGATGCACAAATAAGATTAGCATCAACAGTCGGTGCTGCTTATGACGGTGATATAGCAATTGATGATTTTAATATCAGCGGTGTAAGTGCGTGTTCTCAGCCGACAACACAGGCAACAAATCTTACTTTTTCAGGTGTTACAAACAATTCAATTACTGCCTCATGGACAAACGGAAACGGTGATGCTGAAATAGTTGTAGTAAGGGAAGGTAGTGCCGTAAATCAAGATCCTACATCAGGAACAACTTATACGGCAAATTCTGTTTTTCCTACAGGTACTCAAATAGGTGTCGGAAACTATGTTGTTTATGACGGAACAACAGGAACGGTTACTGTAACAGGATTAACTTCCGGACTTACTTATTATTTTGCAGTTTACACATATAATGCTGTTGACCACTGCTATAATATTACGGAATTAACCGGAAATACGACAACACTCGGACCTCCGACTGTAACAACCGATGTTGTTTCTGCAATTACAGGTTCTTCGGCAACAAGCGGAGGTAATGTAACTTCTGATAACGGTTCTGCTGTTACGGTAAGAGGTGTTTGTTGGAATACAACAGGTACTCCGACTACGGCAGATAACACTACTTCTGACGGAACAGGAACAGGAGTTTTTGTAAGTAATATGACCGGCTTATCAGGAATAACTACTTATTATGTAAGAGCTTATGCAACAAATACATACGGAACAGCTTACGGAAATGAAGAAACATTTACTACGCTTTGCGGAACTGTTTCAGCTTTTCCGTACACACAAAGTTTTGATACTTGGGCAACAAGTATTCCGGTTGCTGGTTGTACCCCGGACAACTCAGTTACGCTTGAAGAATGTTGGACGAATGTGATAGAAGCAGGTATTGACTGGGAAGTAATTCCGGGTCCGACTGCTTCAACAGGAACCGGTCCGGCATCAGACCACACAGGAGGAGGTAATTATTTATATACTGAATCATCAGGCTCATGTACCGGAATTGGTTATGTTACTTCTCCCACTTTTGATTTAACTTCTTTATCTGATGCAACATTAACTTTTTGGTATCATATGTTCGGAACTATGTCCGGAGTAATGTCTGTTCAAGTTTCAACAGACGGAGGTGCTTCATGGTCAGCAGATTTATGGAGTCTTACAGGTGATCAAACTGATGCTTGGTTTCAGCAAAGTATCAATTTAACACCTTATGTCAGTTCTAATAACGTTGTTATAAGATGGACAGGAACTTTGTCGGGAGGAGATTTTACGTCTGACATGGCAATTGATGATATCAACCTATCAGGTACACCTGCAGCAACAGCAATTAACTGGACAGGTGCAGTAAGTGATGATTGGCAAACAACAGGAAACTGGGACAGCGGAACAATACCTACAGCTACTGATGATGTTACCATCCCCAACGTAACAACCCAACCGATTATTAATGACGGAACAGGAAGCGTAGCTCTTTGTAACAACATAACAATTGATATAGGAGCAAGCGTTACAATAGATCCCGACGGATATATGACCGTTGCAGGTGCAATTACAAATAATGCCGGAAATACAGGATTGGTTATTAATTCCGATGCAACCGGAACAGGTTCTTTAATTCATAACACATCAGGAGGTGTAGATGCAACCGTAAATAATTATCTTGCTGCTGCGGTTAATCAGTGGCACATGGTAGGTTCACCTGTTGCAGCTGCTACGGTTTCAGTATTCCCGGTAACAAGTAATTTATATACTTACACAGAAAGTGTAGATGATTACTGGACAGGAGCAACTTACGACTCTCCTGCAAACGGCTGGACTGCTTTTACATCCGGCAATATGGCAGTTAACACAGGTTACCTGTTTAATTATTATGCTACGACTTTGTCTTATACCGGATTATTGAACGACAATACCGTAACAGGATCTATTGCAGTAAATTATACAGATAACGGTGCAACTGCCGCAAACGGAAGCGACTATAACCTTTTTGACGGATGGCAACTTATTTCTAATCCTTATACTGCAGCAATTGATTGGGCTAATGCCGGCATTGTAAGAACTAATGTTGATGATGCAGTTTATTATTACGACGGTACAAATGCTCAATATGCAAGTTGGGTTAACGGTGTTGGAGCTAACGGAGGCACACAATTTATTCCTGCAATGCAAGGTTTCTTTGTAAAATCTGACTTAGCAAGCGGAACATTAAATATTCCCGCAGGGGCATTAGTACATAATGCTCAATCTTTCTGGAAATCATCAAAAGATGTTCCTGCCGACTACTTGAAGTTAGAAATTACGGGAAATGATATGGCAGATGAAACAATTATAAGATTTGATGTAAATGCAACGGAAGAACATGACAGTAAACTTGATGCTTATAAATTATTTTCTCATGAAACGGATATGCTTCAAATGTATTCGGTAACAAATAATTCAGCAGAACTTTCAATAAACACATTACCTGAAATAAATTCGGATGTTGTTGTTCCTCTGAAACTTTTATTTACTGCCGACACATATAATATTAATGTAAAAGAATTTAATTTTAATAATATAAGTGTAAGTTTAAGAGATAAATTAACAAGCGAAATATATGAACTTACAAATAATACAGTTCTTAATTTTGTAAAAGATGCATCCGACAATAACCGTTTTGAATTATTATTCAGTAAAAACTCATCAAATATTAATATGAATAATAAATTCGGGTTTAATATTTATCCGAATCCTAACAGCGGAATATTTTATTTAAGTTTTAATAAAGTAATAGATTCATACAAAGTTGAAATTTCTGATATAACAGGTAAAACAGTTTATCGAAATTTATTCAAAAATTCAATAAAATCTGAAATTGATTTGAACAATCAATCAAAAGGAATTTACTTTATTAAAGTAAAAATGTTCGATAATACAATAATTAATAAAAAGCTTATTATTGAATAAATTACATAATTTCATTTAAAAAAAATCCAAGAAAATTCTTGGATTTTTTTTTGATAATAACCACACCTTATGCAACCAAATAACATTTTTGTCGTATAAAACAACAAAAGTTAGAAATAAATTACTATTTTAGCAAAATTAAAAAATAAAAAACTTTTTTTAATGTTTTTTCGGGAAATTGCAACTATTTTCAAAATAAACTTATCTATGTATAAGAACTGTGATTTATAAAAACAATAACCGGCTTATCAAATCATAAAGATTTTTTATGTAAACAACATACAATCATATAATTTAAATTATTACTTATGAAACATCTTACTTTACTAACTTTATTTTTCGCCCTTATGTTTTCTTTAAGTTTCGGACAAAAAAAACTTACCGAAATAACAAAGAAAGAAGATAATAGTGTATTAGACATTAAATGGGGAACAGAATCGCATGTTATACAATGTTCTCAATTTAACATTACAAAACCCTTACGAGAAATGATGGTTCCGGATGCTTCTATGCTGGAAAGAAAAAGCTACCCTTTTACGGAATGGCCGGATAAAAGAGATATGCCGGTGCAAACATTCAGACCTGAGGTAAGAGCCGGTGATGCAAAATACGGTAATGACCCTTCAATAATTCAAACAGAACAAGGAAAAACTCTCGGAAAAGCTCCCATTCAAAATTGGGATGGGATGAATAGCGGTTCATTTCGCCCTCATGACCCAACCGGAGCAGCCGGACCGAACCATTATATGCAAGCCATAAACGGAGACACTTATCAAATTTGGGATAAAACAGGAACTGTACTGGGAACGGGAGCAATAAGTGCATTGTGGTCTCCCGCAGGAGGCGATGGTGACCCAATCATTCTGTATGACAAAGACGCTGATAGATTTTTTATGGCACAATTTGCCGGTGGCGGTAATGGTAATGACATTTTTATAGGAGTTTCAGTTACTCCTGACCCCACAGGTTCGTGGTACACATACAAATGGACATCGCCTGATTTTCCTGACTACCTGAAATTTGCAGCTTGGCATGACGGTTATTATATGACAGCAAATTTTGCTCAAAAGATTTATGCTTTTAACAGAACAAAAATGCTGGGAGGTGACGGCACGGCAGAAGCTGTTTATCAAACATTCAGTCCTCCGCAAAGTGGTTTCTTTGTCCCGGCAGCTGCGGATGCTTCAGACGGCACATTCCCTACAACCGGCCCTTGTCCGATATTTTGTTACCAAGATGACGGATGGACAGGTGTAACCTCTGATGCAGTAAACATATATGATGCTTCTATGAATTGGGGATCACTTACAATGGCTGTAAACTTAAATACATCTTTAAACACAAGTGCATTTGATGCTTCTTATGATCCGGGATGGGATGATGTTGCACAACCCGGAACTACTCAACTGTTAGACGGTATCGGCGGAGCAATGATGTTTCGGACACAATGGAAAACTTGGTCGGGCTATAATACCGTTGTTACTAATTGGGCTGTGCAAGTAACACCAACCCAAAGAGGTATTTTTTGGAGTGAATTACGCCAAGACCAAACAACAGGCAATTGGTCAATATATCAACAAGGTATTTATGCTCCCGGAACAGATAATGTTTGGATGGGAAGTATTGCAATGAATGATGCCGGACACATTGCATTAGCATATAACAAAACAAATGTTGCTTCAACTGTATATATGAGTCTGGCATATGCAGGACGACTGTCATGCGACCCTCTCGGAACTTTGCCGATTACAGAAGTTATTGCAATGCCCGGTGCAGGCTATCAAACAACATTAAACAGAGTTGGTGATTATGCCCAGACGAGCCTTGACCCTGATGGAACTACTTTTTGGCACACAGGAGAATACATCTATCAGACAGCTAGTTACACCTCTGCTGATACACGTGTTTACTCTTTCCAATTACCCGGAGCCTGTGCCCCTCCGACAGTATCAAATGTCTCTCCTACAAGCTTATTTGAAGACAGAGGAAAGCAAATCACAATAACCGGCTCTGACCTCGACGGTTGTACGTTTGATATAGGTGGTGTTACGGGAACAGTTGTTTCAAATGACGGAAGTACGGCTGTTATTGATTTCCCGCCGGGAAATTACACAAACAGCACTTTAACTGTGTTAAATGCTCAAGGAAGTGATACTTGGGCTATGACAGTCAGTACGCGTAATACAATACCTGTTGTTGCAGGAGCCGGAGTTACAAGCGATGACCATCCGACAATTCAAAGTGCCGTTGACGGACTTTTTGCATGGTACGGAACAACTGCTTTTAATGCAGGAGATTTACCCGGAGCAAAAATAATTGAAGTTGCCGTCGGAACTTATACAGAAGGTATTACTTTAAACAGCGGTCTTACACCCGATGCGACAAATACTTTAACAATACAACCTTTGGCAGGCAATATTGTCATTGTTGATGCCACAGGAAATAACTACGGCTTTGATTTAAGTACTGTAAATTATGTTATACTGACAGGATTTACTGTTCACAGTGCTGATTTGGATAATATTTATGCACAAGGAAATACCGTAACAATACAATACAATAAAACTTACGGCTCAACCGGAGGAAGCGGTATAAAAGTTGAAACGGGAACTCCGTTTACAGTTGCTAACAACCTGTCTTACACAAACTACAACTACGGAATTCACGTAAACAGTTCAAACAATTTCATAAAAAATAATACTGTAGATGATAACGGACACAATTTAACAGGAACACAAACATTATTAAAATCTTATACAACACCTTCTGTTTCAATACCTGATAACGGATGCCCGGGAACAGTTGCTGATGCAACAATTAATGTTCCTGAAAACGTAACAATTACAAATGTGCGAGTTTTAAATATGAACATAACTCATACTTGGGACGGTGATTTGGAAATTTCTTTAATTCACCCTGATGCAACGTCTGTAAGTTTATGTCTAAGCAGAGGAGGTAACGGTGATAACTTTACTAATACAAACTTTGATGATGCCGCCGGTACTGCAATTTCGGCAGGAACAGCCCCGTTTACCGGAACTTTTACACCGGAAACAGCTTTATCCGCATTAGATACAAAAACATCTACAGGAAACTGGAATTTACGCGTTTGTGACGGTGCTAGTGCTGATATTGGATCAATTGAAAGCTGGCAACTAGAAATTTCATATAGTGCTAATGAGCAAATAGGTTCAGGAATTTACGTGGGCTCGGTAACAGGCAATATAGTTGAGAATAACATTTCAGTAGCAAAAGCCGGAAGTAACAGCTATTATGCTCTTCAAAGCCCGGCAAATTCACTTACATCAAACTACAATACCTATTACACAACAAACACAAACTTATTTGACTATAACGGCACAATTGATAACACAGGACCCTTGGGAGCAAATGATTTAACAGGAGATCCCGTATTTATCGGAGGAGGCGACTATCATATTTTCTCAACTGCCGATTCTTATGCCGGCGGCGAATGGCCTCCGACAACTGCAACCGCAGGAACTTGGACAACAGATGCAAGTGATTCTCCCGCAATTGATGCAGGTAATACAGCAGATGCTTTTGCAAATGAACCTGCACCAAACGGAAGTTTAATTAATCAAGGTGCATACGGTAATACACCGCAAGCATCAAAATCAAATACGGTAGTTTGTACCTACCCTACTGCCCAAGCAACAAGCTTTTCTGTTGATGCAACAAACAATAATGATGTTACTGTTTCATGGACAAGAGGAACAGGAGGCGATGCTGTAATTGTGTTAGTACACGAAACAGTTGCAGTAGATTCTGACCCTGTTGACGGAGTTACTTACACTGCAAATACTATATTTGCTTCAGGAACACAAATAGGAGTTGGGAATTATGTTGTTCTTGATGCAAATGCAACTTCTGTAACTGTTACCGGCTTAACAGCATCTACAACTTATCATTTTGCAATTTACGAATATTCAACAACAGGTAATTGCTACTTAGTTCCTGCTTTAACAGGAAATGCAACAACAACTTCTCCTCCTACTTATAATTGGACGGGAACAACAAATTCAGATTGGTTTACGACTACAAACTGGAGTTCAGGAATAATACCGAGCTCAACAGATGATGTAACAATACCTAACGTAACCAATCAGCCCTTTATAGATAACGGAATCGGTACAGTTGCCGTTTGTAACAACATGACAATAGATGCAAGTGCAAGTGTTACAATTGACGTAACCGGATATATGACCGTAAGCGGAGCAATTACAAATAATGCAGGTACTGCAGGTTTAGTTATTAACTCTG